>DASRPJ010000400.1:0-14966 GCA_035646435.1 Thermoanaerobaculia bacterium
GTTCGACACGTTCGTCGTCGGCTCGTCGAACCAGTTCGCGCACGCCGCCGCCCGGGCCGTGGGCGAGTCGCCCTCGCGGTCGTACAACCCGCTCTTTCTCTACGGCGGAGTCGGGCTCGGGAAGACCCACCTCATGCACGCCATCGCGCACGAGATCCTGCGACGCTCGCCGGGGATGCGCGTCGCGTACCTGTCGGCGGAGCGGTTCCTGAACGAGCTCATCAACGCACTGCGCTTCGAGAAGATGCACGAGTTCAAGAGCCGCTACCGCGAGCTCGACGTGCTGCTGATGGACGACATCCAGTTCATCGCCGGCAAGGACTCGACGCAGGAGGAGTTCTTCCACACGTTCAACGCCCTCCACGACGCGCAGAAACAGATCGTCGTCACGTCGGACGCGCTCCCCAAGGAAATCCCGACGCTCGAGGAGCGCCTGCGCTCCCGGTTCGAGTGGGGGCTGATCGCGGACATCCAGCCTCCCGACCTCGAAATGAAGGTGGCGATCATCCGGAAAAAGGCGGCGGCGGAGAAGGCGGACATCCCCGACGACGTCTCGCTCTTCATCGCCGGGACGGTCAAGTCGAACATCCGCGAGCTCGAGGGTCGGCTGAACCGCGTCATCGCGTTCTCCTCGCTGACCGGCAAGCCGGTCTCGGTGGAGCTCGCGCGGGAGACGCTGCGCGACATCCTCGGAAACGAGGAAAATCGCGCAATTCCTTCGGAAATCCTCAAGTCCGTCGCCCTTCACTACGGGCTGCGGGTCTCCGATCTCAAGGCGAAGACGAACGCGAAGCCGATTGCCTTCCCCCGCCAGGTCGCGATGTTCCTCTGCCGGAAACTGACCGCGCTCTCGTACCCGGAGATCGGCCGGCTCTTCAACGACAAGCACCACTCGACGGTGATGCACTCGGTCGAGAAGATCGGAAAAATGATCGAGGACGACCCCGATTTCCGCAAGGTGATCGAGAACTTCCAGCAGCCGTACCGCTGATCCGCGCCGCGTTTCGCGCGGGTTTTCCACTCGTCGTTTTTCCGCAGTGAGCCCGGTGATCGTCCGTGGTCGTCGCGTGACAACTTTCCGCACACCGGCGCTCCGACGCGGGTTTCATTTCAGGCCCGTGAATATTGCCTTTTTTTCACCTTTCCGACTTCGTCCACTGCTCTATTGAGACAACTAAACGTGATAGACTTTTTCTCTCGAGTTGGAGGTGGGTTCCCCCATGGAATTGACGCTCAAACGCGGTGATTTCTTGAATGAGCTTGCGCTCATGCAGGGAGTCGTCGAACGCAAGAACACCATCCCCATCCTCTCGAACATCCTCCTCAAAGCGACCGACGGTCACCTCGACCTGACGTCCACCGACCTCGACCTGACGCTGCTCTCCTCTGCCGAAGCGAAGGTGTCGCGTCCCGGCGCCGTCACGGTCCCCGCGCGCAAGCTCTTCGACCTGATCCGCAACCTCCCCGAGGCCGAAGTGAAGCTGAAGCTGATGGAGAACCACTACCTCGGCGTCACGTGCGAGCGCTCGAGCTTCCGCCTCGTCGCTCAGCCCGCGGAGGACTATCCGACCGTCCCGAAGGTGGAGGGAAAGGGAGGCCTGACGTTTCCCCTCGACCTGTGGAAACGCTTGACCCGCAAGGTGTTGTACGCGGTCTCCGCGGAGGAGACGCGCTTCCAGCTCATGGGTGCGTTACTCAAGGACAAGGGCAAGGAGTTCGAGCTCGTCGCGACCGACGGGCACCGCCTGGCGCTCGTGAACTTCACCAAGGAGAACTCGAAGGGAACGCTTCCGAACGTCCTCATCCCGAAGAAAGCGCTCGCCGAGATCCTGAAGATGGACGGCACGGGCGACCTCGAGATCCGCCACTCGGAGAACCACCTGCTCTTCCGCGTCGGAAACCGCCAGCTCATCGCGCGTCTCTTGGACGTCAACTTTCCCGACTACGAGAAGATCCTCGGCAAGGGAAACGACAAGGTCGCGGTCGTGCTGCGCACGGCGTTCCAGTCGGCGATCCGGCGCGTCGCCCTCTTCTCGCCGGAGCGGGCGCGCGGCGTGCGGCTCTCCTTCGAGAAGGATCTGCTGACGATCAACTCCGCGAGCCAGGAGCTCGGCGAGGGGACCGAAACGATCGACGCGCGGTACGACGCGGAGCCGCTTTCGATCGGCCTGAACGCGCAATATCTCCTCGACTTCCTCGACGAGTCCGAGACGGAGAGCGTGCGCCTCGAGTTGAAGGACGAGAACACGCAGTGTCTGTGTCATCCCGAGGGGGGCATCGAGGGCGCGACGCGCTATCTCTACGTCGTCATGCCGATGCGCCTGTGAGGACGCCCCTCCCGACAAGCGCACTGGAAAGAATTTGCGCCTCCTCGAGCTAGAGTCCCGCGGCTTCCGCAACCTCGCCCCCGACCTCGTCTCTTTCGGATCGGGCTGGAACCTCGTCGTCGGCGAGAACGGGCAGGGCAAGACGAACCTGCTCGAAGCGGTCGCCCTCGTCTGCGGTCAGCGATCGTTCCGCAAGGCGAGCCCCGCAGAGATGTCGGCCGACGGCTCCGGCTTCCAGGTCGGCGCGCGCGTCCGGAGAGGGTTCGCGACGGAGGACCTCGCGGTCGTGTGGTCGGCCGGCGTCGGACGCCGCTTCCGGCGCGCCGGCAAGGAGATCTCCTTCCGGGACGCGTCGTCGCTCGCGCCCGCCGTCTTTCTCGCGCCCGAGCACCGCTCGCTCCTCGCCGGACCTCCCGAGGAGCGCCGCCGCTTCCTCGACCGTCTCGTCTTGGGAGCCCGCCCCGCCGCCGGCGTGGACCTCGTCCGCTACGAGCGGGCTCTCCGCGAGCGCAATGCCCTTCTCGCGCGAATGCAGCCCCCCCGGCGGGGCGAAGGCCGCCCGGCGGGCCCGGTGTCGGGCCGGGCGGAGGTCGAGGCGTGGACGGAGGAGCTGGCGATCGCCGGCGAGGCCGTCCGGAGGCACCGCCGGGAGGCGCTGAAGCTCTTCGGAGCCGCCTTTTCCGCTCTCTCGAAAGAGGCTGGTTCGGAATACGCCGCGATCTCTTTAAGTTATTCAGTCGAAGAGGGTTCAGACCTGAAAACGACGCTGGAGGGGCTCCTTTCCGTGGAACTTCTGAGAGGCCGGACGCTGGCCGGGCCGCATCGCGACGATCTCGTCTGGGCCCGCGCCGGACGGCCCCTCGAAAACCGGGCGTCGGCTGGGGAGATCCACCGGATCGTGACCCTGGCGAAGCTCGCCGAGTGGCGGGTGGTCCGGGACGCCGCGGGCGAGCCTCCCCTCTTCGGCGTGGACGACTTCGACGCGGGGCTCTCGGATCGGTCGCTCGACGGCTTCTTCGCGGGGCTGCCGGAGGGGGCCACGGTCATCCTGACGACGGCGTCGAGCCCCTCGCGGTTCCGGGGGGTCGCGGCGACGGTCCTGCCGATGGCCGCGGGCCGGTCGGCGGCCGGCGACGCCCGCATCGGAACGGGAACGAAGGGAACATGAGCACCGCCTACACCACCGACTCGATCAAGCTCCTGAAGGGGCTCGAGGCCGTCCGTAAGCGGCCCGGGATGTACATCGGCGACACCGACGACCTCTCCGGGCTCCACCACATGGTCTACGAGCTCGTCGACAACTCGATCGACGAAGCGCAGGTCGGTCACGCCGACACCGTCGCGGTGACGATCCACGCCGACAACTCCGTGACGGTCGAGGACAACGGCCGCGGCATCCCGGTCGGCATGCACAAGGAGCACAAGCGCGAGACGCTCGAGATCATCCTGACGGACCTGCACTCCGGCGGAAAGTTCGACGACAACTCCTACAAGGTGTCGGGTGGACTCCACGGCGTCGGCGTCTCCGTCGTCAACGCGCTTTCGAAGCGGCTCGAGGCCGAAGTCCGCCGCGAAGGAAAGGTCTGGGTCCAGACGTACGAGCGCGGCGTCCCGACGGCGCCGATCCGCACGACCGGCACGTCGCGCAAGACGGGCACCCGCATCACCTTCTGGCCCGACACGGAGATCTTCTCCGTCACCGAGTTCCACTTCGACAGCCTCTCCCAGCGGCTGCGCGAGCTCTCGTTCCTGAACCCCGGCGTCAAGATCTCGATCCACGACGAGCGGACCGACAAGAAGCACGACTTCGCGTACGAGGGGGGGATCCGCACGTTCGTCGAGCACCTGAACAAGACGAAGCAGGCGATCAACGACAAGGTCATCTTCTTCCAGGACATCAAGGGCGGCGTCGGAGACTTCAAGCGCGACGCCGACAAGGAGAGGGTCGAGATCGCCCTGCAGTGGAATGACGGCTACTCCGAGACGCTGTACACGTTCACGAACACGATCAACAACCGGGACGGCGGAACGCACCTCGAGGGCTTCAAGACCGCGCTCACCCGCGCGCTGCAGAAGTACGCGGACCAGAACGGCCTGACGAAGGCGCTGAAGGAAACGAGCCTTTCGGGGGACGACTGCCGCGAGGGCCTGACGGCGGTCATCTCCGTCAAGGTGCGCGACCCGAAGTTCTCCTCGCAGACGAAAGACAAGCTCGTCTCGTCCGAAGTGAAGACGTGGGTGCAGCAGGTCGTCTACGAGAAGCTCGGCTCCTACCTCGAGGAGAACCCCCGGGTCGCGCGCCGGATCGTCGAAAAGATCGTGGAGTCGGCGCGGGCCCGCGAGGCGGCCCGCAAGGCGCGCGAGCTCGTCCGGAGGAAGGGCGCGCTCGACTCCTCGTCGCTTCCGGGAAAGCTCGCGGACTGCCAGGAGAAGGACCCCGCCTTTTCGGAGCTCTTCATCGTCGAGGGCGACAGCGCCGGCGGCAGCGCGAAGCAGGGGCGCGACCGGAAGTTCCAGGCGATCCTTCCGCTGCGAGGCAAGATCCTGAACGTCGAGAAGGCGCGCCTCGACAAGATGCTCGCGTCCGCCGAGATCCGCACGCTGATCACCGCGCTCGGAACCGGTATCGCGCAGGACTTCGACTCCGCGAAAGTCCGGTACCACAAAGTGATCGTCATGACGGACGCCGACGTCGACGGATCCCACATCCGCACGCTCCTTCTCACGTTCTTCTATCGCCACATGCAGGCCGTCATCGACAAGGGGTTCCTCTACATCGCGCAGCCGCCGCTATTCAAAGTCGCGGAGGGGAAGAAAGAGACGTACCTCAAGGACGAGAAGGAGATGTCGAAGTTCCTCCTCGCCCGGATCGGCGAGGACCGCGCGCTGTCCTCGGAGATGTCCGGCGCGTCGTCGTCCGGAGCGAAGCTGGTGACGCTCCTCGAAAAGATGGAGGAGTACCGCAGCCACATCGCGCGCCTGGCGACCCGCGGCGTACCGGAGGGGGTCGTGCGGGCCCTCCTCGACCGCGGGATCGTTTCGAAGACCGACTTCGCGGACAAGAAGAGGCTCGAGGACCTCGCGAAGGCGGTGCGCGCATTCGACGTGGAAAAGGCGGACGTGGTCGCCGACGAAGAGCACTCCGGCTGGGGGCTCGAGATCGTTCGCCGGGTCAGCGGGGTTCCGCGCGCGACGTGCATCAACGCGGAGTTCATCGGCTCGTACGAGATGAAACGCCTCCGCGAGCTCGCGAAGTCGATCGGCGGCTTCTTGGACGGTCCCTACGTCGTGACCCGCAACGGCGACACCGAGCGCCACTACACGCTCACCGCGGTAGTGGACGCCATCTACGAGTCCGCGAAAAAGGGTCTCGTCATCAACCGCTACAAGGGGCTGGGCGAGATGAATCCCGAGCAGCTCTGGCAGACGACGATGAACCCGGAGACGCGCCGGCTCCTCCAGGTCGCCATCGAGGACGGAGTCGAGGCGAACGAGGTCTTCTCGATCCTGATGGGCGACGCGGTCGAGCCGCGGCGCGAGTTCATCGAGAAGAACGCGCTGAACGTGAGGAACCTGGATATTTGAGATCGCGCCGGCATCCGAGAAGCGAGCGGACCCGCGCCTGTCATTCCGAGGAGCGCCTCCCCCTTTGTCATTCCGAGGAGCGAAGCGACGAGGAATCTGTCCCCTCTCGAAAGGGCCACAGATCCCTCGCTGCGCTCGGGATGACAAGTGAGGGCGAAGGGCTCTGGTCGACAAGCGGGGGAAGGCTCGGGATGACAGGAGAGCTGACGGCAAGAACGACAAGGTAACGAATTGACCAACGTACTTTCCGCCGAAGAACGATTCCCCGTCACGATCGAGGACGAGGTCCGACGCTCGTACCTCGACTACGCGATGTCCGTCATCATCGGCCGGGCGCTCCCGGACGTTCGCGACGGGCTGAAGCCGGTCCACCGCCGCTGCCTTTTCGGCATGTGGGAGCAGAACAACCTCCACAACAAGCCCTACAAGAAGTCCGCGCGCATCGTCGGAGACGTTCTCGGCAAGTACCACCCCCACGGCGAGGGCTCGGTCTACGACTCGATCGTCCGCATGGCCCAGGAGTTCTCCATGCGGTACCCGCTCGTCGACGGGCAGGGCAACTTCGGCTCGATCGACGGCGACAACGCCGCGGCCATGCGTTACACGGAGATCCGCCTGACGCGCCTCGCCGCCGAGCTGATCGGGGACGACATCGAGAAGGAGACGGTCGACTGGGTCCCGAACTACGACGGCTCGCTCCTCGAGCCGACCGTCCTTCCGTCGAAGTTCCCGAACCTCCTCGTCAACGGCTCCTCCGGGATCGCCGTCGGCATGGCGACGAACATCCCGCCCCACAACCTGGGCGAGGTCGTGGACGCGACGATCGAGCTCATTCGCCACCCCGACGCGACGCTCGCGCAGTTGATGCGCAAGCTCCCGGGCCCCGACTTCCCCACCGCCGCCTTCATCCACGGCGCGACGGGGATCGGCGAGGCCTACAGGACCGGCCGCGGGATCGTGCAGGTTCGCGCGCGGGCGGTCATCGAGAAGGCGGCGCGCGGCGAGAAGGAGTCGATCGTCGTCACGGAAATCCCCTACCAGGTCAACAAGGCGAAGCTCGTCGAGCGCATCGCCGAGCTCGTCAACGACAAGAAGATCGAGGGGATCTCCGACCTGCGGGACGAGTCGAGCCGCGAGGGGATCCGCGTCGTCGTCGAGCTGAAGCGCGGCGAGAACGCGCAGGTCGTGCTCAACCAGCTCTACGCGCTCACGCCGATGCAGTCCACGTTCGGGATCATCTTCCTCGCGATCGTCGACAACCAGCCGAAGGTCCTGCCGCTCGTCGATCTCCTCCGGCACTTCCTCGACCACCGCAAGTCGGTCGTCATCCGCCGCACCCAGTTCGACCTGAAGAAGGCGGAGGAACGGGCCCACCTCCTGCGCGGTCTCGCGCTAGCGCTCGCCTCGATCGACGCGGTCATCAAGATCATCCGTGCGTCGAAGGACCCGAAGGAAGCCAAGGAGCGCCTCGTCTCGGAGATCTCCATGCCCCGCGCGGGCCTCGAAAAGTTCATCGGGATGAAGCTGGCGGAGACGGGGACGGGCAAGAGGGACGAGATCGTCCGGCTGGACGAGATCCAGGCGCAGGCGATCCTCGACATGAGACTGCAGAGGCTGACCGGTCTCGAGCGCGACAAGATCGTCGCCGAGTTTCGCGAGGTGCTCGCGCTGATCGTCCGGCTGAAGGAGATCCTCGCCTCCGACCAGCTCGTGCTCGACATCATCGTCGAGGAGCTGCAGGAAGCGAAGAAGCTCTTCGGTGACGAGCGGCGTACGGAGATCGTCGCGGAGGCCTCCGACATCGGGATCGAGGACCTGATCGTCGAAGAGGACATGGTGATCACCGTGTCGCGCGGCGGCTACATCAAGCGCTCTCCCCTGTCGCTCTACCGCGCGCAGCGGCGCGGCGGCAAGGGGCGCATCGGCGCGACGACGAAGGAAGAGGACGTCGTCGAGCACCTCTTCGTGGCCTCGACCCACGCATACATCCTCGCGTTCACGTCGCGCGGGCGCATGCACTGGATCAAGGTCTACGAGGTGCCGCAGCTCGGCCCGGCGACTCGCGGCAAGGCGATCGTCAACCTCCTGAACCTCGACCCGAACGAGCGGGTCGTCGCGCTTGCTTCCACGAAAGACTTTCCCGAGGACCAGTACCTCGTCTTCGCGACGCGGCAGGGGCTCATCAAGAAGACCGCGCTCTCGGCGTACTCGAACGTGCGCTCCGGCGGCATCATCGCGATCAACGTCGAGAAGGGGGACGAGCTTCTCTCGGTGCGCGTCACCGACGGCACGCGGCAGATCTTCATCGGCACCCACCTCGGCCAGGGGATCCGCTTCGCGGAGACCGACGTGCGGCCGACGGGCCGCGACACGACGGGCGTCTGGGGCATCGACTTGAAGAAGAACGAGGACTACGTCGTCGAGATGGAAGTCGTCGAGGAGCACGGCCACCTTCTCACCGTGACCGAGAAGGGCTACGGCAAGCGCTCCGAGGCGTCCGAGTACCGCTTCCAGGGGCGCGGCGGGTCCGGCGTCATCAACATCAAGGTGACGGACAAGAACGGGCCGGTCGCCGGCATCAAGTCGGTCACCGACGTCGATCAGCTCCTACTGATCACGCAGAGCGGGATGCTGATCCGGATCAAGGTGAAGGACATCCGCGAGACCGGCCGCGCCGCGCAGGGCGTGCGCCTGATCAATCTCGACGAAGGAGACCGCGTCGTCGCCGTCGCGAAGCTCGCCGAGCCGGAAGACGGCGAGGACGACGCGCAGGCGGAGCTTCCGGGCGCCGCGCCCGAGCCTTCGGTCCCCGGACCTGCGGGTAAGGGTCCGAAAGCACCGTTTCTCGGCGACGAAGAATAAGTTCGGCGCCTCGATTCCGGTTCGGCGCCGACGCGTCCTTCGTCTCCGCGCGCGCGCCAGACGGACTCATCCTTTCTCTTCTGGTCCGGATCTTGCGGAGGCCCGCGCCATGTAAGAAGGAGGTGAAGTCCGGGAAGAAAAGGGGATATCGATCAACGAGTGGGCGCGGAAGCGCGGCCGGCTGGGGTCTTTTTTCTACCTCCCTCCTCGGCTCAGGTGAACCAGGGACCACCTCCCTGATGTCGTCCGGGTCTCTCTCGAGACCCGACGTGGTGAGGACAATTTGCAGGGTACCGAGGAGAAATCTCGCCCGCGTTCGGCGCCGAAGGGGCGGCGGACGCTCTCATCGGTCCGGTCGACGGGGCGACTTGCCGAGCCTGCCGCTCCTCCGCGCATCGCGCTCTACTCGCACGACACGATGGGCCTCGGGCACATGCGACGGAACATCCTGATCGCTCACGCTCTCGCGAACTCCCCTCTAAAACCGATCGTGCTTCTCATCGCCGGCGCCCGAAGGGCAACGGCCTACCGCCTCCCTCCGGGCACGGACTGCCTGACACTTCCCGCGCTCCGCAAGGAGCCGGACGGGCACTATCGATCGCGTCGTCTCGACGTCACCCTGCGCCAGTTGATCGACCTCCGCGCGAGGACGATCCGCGCCGCTCTCCAATCGTTCGAGCCGGACCTCTTCCTCGTGGACAACGTGGCGCGAGGCGCCGTCCGAGAGCTCGATCCCGCCCTCGAAGATCTTCGCTTGAGGGGACGCACCCGTTGCGTGCTCGGCCTGCGCGACGTACTAGACGATCCCGCCGCCGTCGACCGCGACTGGACGAAAGCGAACAACGTGGAAGCGATCGAGTCGTTCTACGACGAGGTCTGGGTTTACGGAGATCCCGCGGTCTACGACCTCGTGAAGGAGTACAGCCTCTGCGCCGCGGTGGCGGAGCGCGTCCGTTACACGGGTTATCTCGACCAGCGTCCCCGGCTCGAGCTGTACGCGACGAACGGGGCCCTCGGGAGACTGCGGCTTCCGCCGGGGCGCCTCGCGCTGTGCCTCGCGGGGGGCGGCCAGGACGGGGGGGTGCTCGCGGAGGCGTTCGCGCGCGCGGAGCTGCCGCCCGACTTCAACGGCGTGATCATCACCGGCCCGTTCATGGACCGGGATCTTCAAGAGCGACTTCGAAGCCTGGCGGAAGAGCGCCCCCGCCTTCGCGTCATCGAGTTCGTTCCCGAGCCGATGCAGTTCCAGATTCATGCCGATCGCATCGTGTCGATGGGTGGCTACAACACGACGTGCGAGGCCCTCTCGCTCGGAAAGAGGACCCTGATCGTTCCGCGCGTCCGTCCCCGCACGGAGCAGCTCATCCGGGCGAGCAGCTTCCGCGACCTCGGCCTGCTCGAGGTCCTCCACCCGGACCACCTGACGCCCGGCGCCCTCTCGCGGTGGCTCGCGTCGAACGGGGGCCCGCCTCCCGCGGCGCGCGGGCGGATCGACTTTCGCGGCCTCGAGCGGCTTCCCGGCTTCGTCGCGGACGCGCTCGCGTCGTCGCGCGAACCCGAAGGGAAAGGAGTGGGCGTTGCCGGCTGAGTCGCCGCGCGTGGGCTACGTCCTGAAGCGCTACCCGCGCTACTCCGAGACTTTCATCGTGAACGAGATCCTCGCGCACGAGAGGGCGGGGGTCGAAGTGGAGATCTTCGCCCTCGGCCGTCCGAGCGAGCCCGTCCTCGGTCCGACCGCGCGCGTCCGGGCGCCGGTGACGTACCTCCTCCCCCCGGACACGGAGTCGAAGTCCGGGGACGAGCGAACGCTGACCGCGCACGAGTTCTGGCTCGCTCTTCGGGAAGCCGCCAGGCTCCGGCCGGAGGTGTGGGAGATCCTTCCGCAGGCTCGGCTGGAACGATCGCGCCACGTCTACCAGGCGCTGCTTCTGGCGGTAGAGGCCGCGTCGAGGGGCGTGTCCCACCTGCACGCTCACTTCGCGACGTCGGCGACCACTGTCGCTCGGCTGGCGGCCGCCTTCGCGGACCTGCCCTACACGTTCACGTGCCACGCGAAGGACATCTTTCACGAGAGCGTGCAGGTCGACGATCTCGAAGCAAAGTTTTCCGCCGCCGCGCCCGCCGTCACGGTCAGCGACTTCAATATGGCGTATCTGCGCGCGACCGTCGGGCCCGTCGCCGGCCGGCTGCGCCGGATCTACAACGGGCTCGACCTCGCCGACTTTCCCTACCGCGCTCCGGACGAGCGCCGGCCTCTCGTTCTCGCTGTCGGACGCCTGGTGGAGAAGAAAGGCCTGGCTGATCTCGTGGAAGCGTGCGCGATCCTCGAACGGCGCGGGGTGAGCTTCGACTGCCGGATCGTCGGCTCGGGCGAGCTCGAGGAAGGCCTGAGATCGCGCATCGCGCGACACGGTCTCGGGGATCGCGTCGCCCTCACGGGGGCGCAGCCCCGCGGCGAAGTCGTGCGTTCGATCCAGGAAGCGGCCGTGCTCGCGGCGCCGTGCGTGGTCGGAGACGACGGCAACCGCGACGGGCTTCCGACGGTGCTGCTGGAGGCCATGGCTCTCGGCACGCCTTGCGTGTCGACCGACGTCACCGGAATTCCCGAAGTCCTCCGCGACGGAGAAACGGGCCTGATGGTCCCCCCGCGGAACCCGGAGGCCCTCGCGGCCGCGATCGAGCGGCTGCTCGAGGACGCCGTCCTGCGCGTCGCCCTGGCGGGGAGGGCGAGGCGGCGCATCGAGTCGGACTTCGACGTCCACCGCAATACGGAGCAGTTGCGCGAGCTCTTTTGCGCCGCCGCTCCGGTCAGGGAAGAGGCGCTCGAGGAGGCCGCCGGATGAGGATCGCGTACGTCTGCGCCGACCCGGGCGTCCCGGTCTTCGGCCGGAAGGGATGCTCCATTCACGCGCAGGAGGTGCTCCGCGGCCTCCTCGCGCGGGGGATCGAGGTGGAACTGTTCGCAAGCCGCCTCGAAGGCGAGCGCCCCGCCGACCTCGTGAACGTGCGCGCGCACGCGCTCCCGATCCCGAAGAGCGAGGTCGCGCGCGTCGCGGCCAACGACGGTCTCTCGCGTGCGCTCCAGAACACCGGCCCTTTCGATGCGGTGTACGAGAGGTACTCGCTCTGGAGCTTCGCCGGGATGGAGCACGCCCGCGAGGCCGGCATCCCCGGACTTCTCGAGGTGAACGCGCCGCTCATCGAGGAGCAGGAGGAGCACCGCGGGCTCTCCGACCGGGATTCCGCGGAGCGCGCGCAGGAGCGGTGCTTCGCGGCGGCGTCGGTCCTCGTTGCGGTCTCCGACGAGCTCGCGGAGTGGCTCGCGCAGAAGCCGGAGGCGCGAGGGCGCGTGAAATTCGTCCCGAACGGAGTCCGCGCGGAGCGCTTCCATCCGGGCGTGAAGCCCACCCTGGGAGCCGCGCCGGGCGTCTTCACGGTCGGGTTCGTCGGCAGCCTGAAGCCGTGGCACGGGCTCTCCATCCTCGTCGAAGCCTTCGCGCGGCTCCACGCGGAAGACGAGAAAACGCGACTGCTCGTCGTCGGCCACGGTAAGGAGCGGGCGGCGCTCGACGCGTCGATCCGGGCGCGCGGACTCGAAGACGCCGTGATCGCGACCGGCGCGGTCTCGCCCGACGAGGTGCCGGGCCTCCTCGCGTCGATGGACGCCGCGGTCGCGCCGTACCCGGCCCGGTCCCCTTTCTATTTCTCGCCACTCAAGGTCTACGAGTACATGGCCGCGGGGCTTCCCATCGTCGCGAGCCGCATCGGACAGCTGGTGGATCTCCTCGAACCGGACTGCGGGCTCCTCTGCGAGCCGGGGGACCCGGCCGCTCTCGCGAGCGCTCTTCGCCGCTTGAGGGACGACCCGGACCTCGCCCGGCGGCTCGGAGAAAGAGCGCGGGACAAGGCGCTCGCCCGCGCGACTTGGGGCCGCACCGTGGACCGGCTCCTCGAGGTCCTCGCGCAGTCTCGCGAAGGGCCCCGCCCGGCCGAACGAATTCTTGCAGGAGGTGTGAAGTGATCTCGATTCGTTCCGTCGCCCTCGCCGCCCTCGTCGTTTTCGCGGCGCCCGCGTCCGCGAGCGCGCAATGCCGGCAGGGAGATCTCCGATCGAGCGGCTTCCACCTCGATGTCGACTGGGAGCGCGCCACCTACTCCGGCGGCGCCCCGGGTTCGGGCCGCCTCTTCCCGGCGTCAGAGCGCCCCGCGGCCGTTCCCGAGTGCGTCTTCGCGGCGGCGGTCGATCGCCCGCGCCTGCTCGCGGCGTCCGCGGCAGCGCCCGCCGCGGCGATCGCCTCGACCCAGTCGGCCTCTGACCCGGACGACGGCGGGTCGTCGTGGCTCCGGCCTTTCACCTTCTTCGTGAACCTCGGCGCGATCTACGACAGCAACATCAATCACGACGAGGATCCCATCCGCACCTGGGGCGGATTCCTGGGCGGCGGAGTGCGGTTCGAGACGGACGACTTCTACGCGCAGTACGAGATTGCGTCTTTCTCCTACACGTACACCGATTCGGGATGGTCCCGGATCAGCCACCGGCTCGAGACCGCGTACGAACACGACCTCTCGAAGAAGTGGGAGGCCGAGCTGGTCGGCGAGGCAGTCCTCAAGGGCTCCTCGGAGGACAACGACCTCGGTGACGAGTACACCCTGAAGCCGCGGTTGAACTACGACCTCTCCGATTCGCAGCGAGTACGCCTGTACGGGGCGTACCGCCTGCGGAGCTACGGCGACATCGACCCGCTGCGCGACGCGAACAACTACTATGTCGGGCTTCAGTTCCGCCAGCGCATCGGCACCGGACACTTCGACGCCGAATATCGCTGGGAGGTCAACGAGTCCAAGGGGCCGCGCAACCAGTACAACCGGCAGACGTACGGCCTGGAGTACACGACCCCGTTCGGCGGAGGTCTCCACCAGCTCGTGCTGGAGGCTCGATACCGCCCGGTGCAGTACTGGCATCGGCGCATCGACAACGAGGAGGACGAGGACCTGCGGCGAGACGTCCGGTGGATCGGCACCGCCGTCGCGAAGCTCTCGTTGAGCCGTCGGATCTCGATCCACCCGACGTACCGGTACGAGAGGCGAACCTCGAACGACCCGGAGGAGGAGTGGGACGCGCACCTCGGCATCCTGTCGGTCCAGTACACCTTCGGGGGAGCCACGTCAGTCCCGGTCGCGGTCACCGCTGCGCGGGAGACACCGGCGGAAAAGGAGGAAGACACGGGGTCTGATCCCCGAAGGGGGTCAGATCCCTCCTGGCTGATCGAAGCCTCCGCCGCGGCGCCGGAACCGCCGCCGGACGTCGAACCGCCGGCGAACGCGACGGTCTCCGCGCCTGCGGTCGCGACCGTCGCCGTTTCGGATCCGATCGAGCCGTGGGTCGAGCGCGCGGAGGCGGATCGCCGCGGCCTCGAGCGGGAAAACGGGGAGCGCTATTCGGTCGAGCTCGCGCCCGCGTGCGATGCGGGAACACTCGCGGGCATCTGGAAGCACGACGCCGGCGGCTCCCTGTGGCTCCTGCCCGATCGGGCCGCCGGAGGCAACTGTTTCCGCGTCTTCTGGGGCCGCTATTCCTCGCAGGCAACCGCCGAGCGCGCGCTGTCCAAGATTCCGCACGGCCTCCGGGACTCCGGCAGGCCGCCGACGGTGATCGTCGCGCTCGGGGGGACGAGAGCCGCGAGATGAGAGTTCCCTTTCTCGAAACCGATGGCTGGCGTGGCGCGAAACTCTGAGGCGCTCGGGGGTCAGGCCCTCGGCTTCAAGACGTCGTTCGGAGCGATCTATCGATTCCGGCGCGAGCTCTACGCGCACTGGAAGAGTCTCCTCGGCGCCGCGCTCTGCTCGCTTGCCTACAGCGCAGCGACTCTGGCCGAGCCGTGGCCGCTCAAGTGGATCTTCGACAACGTCCTCGACGACAAGCGATTCTCGACGCCGTTTCCGTGGATCGATTCGATCGTGGGCAGCGATCGGACGAGGATCCTCGTCGCCGCGGCGGCCACGATCCTGGTGCTCGCGCTCGTGCGGAGCGTCCTGTACTTCTACCAGCGGATCCTGACGACCAAGACGGCCCAGGAGGTCGTCGCGAAGGTGCAGCGGCGGCTCTTTGCGCACCTCCAGCGTCTGTCGCTCTCGTTCCACAACCGGAACCGCACCGGAGACCTGCTCACCCGGGTGACGGGCGACGTC
>DASRPJ010000401.1:0-2884 GCA_035646435.1 Thermoanaerobaculia bacterium
GGTCGTCGAACGACAGGCGGAAGCCGCGGAACGTCGCCGAGCCCTCCGATTCGATCGCCCGCCGGTAGTCGGCGAGCTCCCGGCGGTTCTGCACGAACGCGTTTCCGACCGCGCCGATCGCGCTCACGCCCATCCCGACCAGGTCCGTGCCGGCTTTCGTCGTGTAGCCCTGGAAGTTGCGGTGGAGCGTCCGCTCGCGCCGGGCCCGGGAGAGCTCGTCCTCCGGGCGCGCGAAGTGGTCCATGCCGATGTACTCGTACCCCGCCTCCGTGAAACGCGCGAGCGCGGTGCGGAAGATCTCGAACTTCTCCCGCTCCCCGGGCAGTCGCGTTTCGAGAAGCTTCTGGTGTTTCTTCAGCCAGGGCACGTTCGCATAGGAGTACACCGCGAGACGGTCCGGGCCGATCTCGAGGATTCTCTCGATCGTCCTGCGGAAAGAGTCGGGCGTCTGGAGCGGTAGACCGTAGATCAGGTCCATGTTCACGCTGTCGAAGCCCATCTCCCGCGCCGACTCCACCAGGGCGCGCGTCCCCTCGTACGTCTGGACGCGGTTGATTGCCTCCTGGACGGCGGGATCGAAGTCCTGAACTCCCATGGAGAGCCGGTTGAACCCCGCGGCCGAGAGAGCGGTCAGGTGCGCCGGCGTCGTCACGCGGGGGTCGATCTCCACGCCGACCTCGGCGTCCTCCGCGAAGCGGAAAGCCGACCGGAGCTTCGCCGCGAGGCGCGTGATCCGTTCGGGCGCGAGGTAGGTCGGGGTCCCGCCCCCCCAGTGGAGCTGCACGACGTCGCGTTTCTCGCCGACCCTCGCGGAGATCCAGTCGATCTCCCTCTCGAGGAGCGCGAGGTACGGGTCTTCCACGGAGTGATTGCCCGTGATCACGACGGTGCAGGCGCAGAAGTAACAGAGGCTCTCGCAGAACGGGACGTGCACGTACAGGGAGAGCGGCGCGGGCCGCGGCGCCGCGCTCGACTCCGCGAGGATCTGCTCGTAGTCGGAAGCCCCGACGCCCTCTCGCCACACCGGCGCCGTGGGATAGGACGTGTATCGCGGCCCCGGGACGTTGTAGCGGTGGAGGAGGTCGACCGAAACGTCCGCGACCGGCAGCGCGCCGCTCACGCGCCGGCCTCCGCGGCAGCGTCCGTCGTTTCCGCGACGCCGGAGCTTCGAACGGACGCGAAGAAGGCTTCGGCCGATTCCACCGGGGTCTGGGGGAGCACGCCATGCCCGAGGTTCACGACGTGGGAAAGGCCGCCCGTCTCCGCGAGCATGGCGCGGACTCGCCGGCGGACTTCCCCCGTGCCGCCGAGGAGGATGCCCGGGTCGAGGTTGCCCTGCAGCGGCCGTCCCGGCACGCGGCGGCGCGCTTCCGAGAGCGGGATCCGCCAGTCGACCGAGAGCACGTCGGCCCCCGACTCGTTCATCGCTTCCAGGATGTGAGAGCACCCGTTGGCGTAGAGGATGACCGGCTGGTCGCTGCGGCGGATTCCGGCGATCGCGCGCACCGTCGCGGGCAGCGCCCAGCGGCGGTAGTCCTCGCGGGTCAGCTCACCCGCCCAGGTGTCGAAGATCTGTACGGCCTGGGCGCCCGAAGCGATCTGGAAGGACAGAACGTCCCCGACGACGTCCGCGAGCAGGTTCAGAAGTCCCTCGAGCGTCCGCTGTCCGAGGCCCATCATTTCCTTGATCGCGGCAAACGACTTCGACCCGCCCCCTTCGATCAGGTAACAGGCAAGCGTCCACGGCGCTCCCGCGAAACCGATCACGGCGGCGCGGTCGCCGACCTCGCCCCGCAGCCGTTTCAGGATCTCTCCGGTGAACCGCAGCTCGCCCGCGGGATCGAAGCGGCGAAGCCGGAGCACGTCGTCTCCGGTGCGGACCGGGTGGGTCAGCCGCGGGCCTTCCTTCCCGAACTCGACCCGCGCCCCCATGGCCTGGACCGGAACGAGGATGTCCGAGAAGAAGATGACGCCGTCGGGCGAGAAGCGGCGGAACGGCTGGAGAGAAACCTCGGCCGCGAGGTCCACGTCCCGGCAGAGGTCCAGGAACGAAACGCGACGGCGCACTTCCCGGTATTCCGGGAGGTAGCGGCCCGCCTGGCGCATCATCCAGGCCGGCGGGCGGTCCACGGTTCGGCCGAAGCAGGCGTCCAGGAAGCGTCGGGCCGACGGAGCGGCGGTCGTCGGGCGTTCGTCCAAACGGTCAGTATAGCGAGGGCACCCGGGTCGGCCTCACGTCGTCGTCCTGGGCGGAGCGTTGGATCCCCGCTCGACGAGGCAGTGATTTCTCGTCGCTACGCTTCTCGGAATGACACGAACAGAAGGCTCCTACGAAACGAGCTGCCTCAGCACGAACGGGAGGATCCCGCCGTGCCGGTAGTAGTCCGCCTCGATCGGCGTGTCGATCCTCGCGCGAACGACGACCTCCTCCTCCTCGCCGCCTTCGCGGTGGATCGTCAGCCGGACTTCCGCGCGGGGCCGGATGTTCCCTTCGAGACCGCACAGGTCGAACGACTCCGTCCCGTCCAGCCCGAGCGTCCGCGCGTTCGTTCCGTCCGGGAACTGACAGGGGAGCACGCCCATCCCGACGAGGTTCGAACGGTGGATGCGCTCGAAGCTCTCCGCGATCACCGCTCTCACGCCGAGGAGCCGGGTCCCTTTCGCGGCCCAGTCGCGCGAGCTCCCGGAGCCGTACTCCTGCCCCGCGAAAACGAGAAGGGGGATGCCCGCCGCCTGGTACTTCACCGCCGCGTCGTAGATGGACATCTTCTCGCCGTGCGGCTGGTAGATCGTGACGCCGCCCTCTTCGTCCGGCACCATCAGGTTGCGGATCCGCACGTTCGCGAAGGTGCCGCGGGTCATGACCCGGTCGTTGCCCCTCCTC
>DASRPJ010000402.1:0-7246 GCA_035646435.1 Thermoanaerobaculia bacterium
CCATCCGAGCCGCCGAAACGGTGTTCCGGTCCTTTCCGGCCGGGGACTCGACGGCCTGGACCCGGCTCCCGACCCAGGATCAGAGGGGCAAGCTCGTGACGACCGACGAGGCCACGATCCCGGCGCCCGCTCGCGTGCTGATCCAGGAACTGAACTCAGGGGGTTTCGTCAGATTGTTGGAGAGACTCACGGGAATCCCGGAGCTCGTCGTCGACGCAAAGCTCGTCGGCGGCGGGCTTCACCGGATCGAGCCGGGCGGAAAGCTCGGCGTCCACGTCGATTTCAGCCACCACCCGACCAACGGGCTCAACCGGCGCCTGAACCTCCTCCTCTACCTCAACAAGGAGTGGAAGGAGGAGTACGGCGGGCACCTGGAATTCTGGAGCTCCGACGTCAAGAAGTGCGAGCAGAGAATCCTACCGATCTTCAACCGGTGCGCCATCTTCTCCACGACGCCGATTTCCTTCCACGGCCACCCGGAGCCGCTGCGATGCCCCCCGGGCGAAGCGCGGAAGTCGCTGGCGCTCTACTACTTCACTAAAGGGAGGCCGGGGGAAGAAGACATCGAGCACAACACGTTATTCCGGTCGCGACCGGGCGACCGCTTCTCGCTGTCGAACTTCATCGTCCGTAGCGCGAGCTCCGGCTTCGTTCAGGACATCATGCCCCCGGTGATCTACAGGGCCATGAAGCGCTTCTGGAACGAGCGTTTCTCCGGCGTCAAGCACTGACGATCCGTCGGCGGAACGCTCCCACCCGCTCCCGGCGCCGATCAAGGGGTGTCGCTCCACTCCGACGGTTTCTCGCTGATCGAGACGAACTCGTTGTGCCGGAAGAGCGGCCCGAAGAACCTCGGAAACGGGAAAGAGTACTCCTCGACGAACCGCAGACCCGCCCCGCCAGCGATTCCGCGGAGCGCCACGAAGTCGAGAAACTCGACGTGCGTGGGATCGGGACGATAGCCGTACTCCTGCGGCGTAATGAGCACCACCCGCCCCCCGCTCTTCAGCACGGCGCCGTACCGGCGGAGGAGCTGTACGGCCGCGGAGCGCCCGACGTGCTCGGCGACGTGCGAGAGCAGGAGCGAATCGAATCGACCGGGCTCGTTGAATGCGCTCGCGTCGAACGCGTCGGGCGTGAACGCTTCCACGCCGCGGCTTCGCGCGACCTCGACGGAGTGCGGGTTGTGGTCGATGCCCACGCCCCTGCCTTCGAGATGAAGGAGGTTCCGGCCGAGCCCGCAGCCGACGTCCAGGGTGAAGCCGAGCTCGAGCCGCCGGAGATGGCGCCGGTAGGGAGCCTGCACGTCGAAGAGCCGCTTCCACCACGCCTCCTGCTCGCGCACGAGTCGCTCGGTGTAGCCCTGCCGCGAGGTCGAGGGCGGATTCCGGCTCACCAGGAGACCACTCGAAGCAGCAATCCCCGGAGGATCTGGAAGAGCGGGTCGAAGATCGAGTGCGCGGCCCGGGCGGCGAGACCGCCCGATGCCTGGTCGAAGTCGAGCGCATAACCGGTCGTCTCGAGGAGGTCTCGGTCACGCAGTCGTCGGATCGTTTGAACTTCCCGGCGTCTCGCGAGCAGGGAAGGAAGGTGGGCGAGGATCCAGCCGTAGGCCCGGACCTTGTTCGCGGCGTTCCGGCGGTCGCGCAGGAGAACGAAACCCCACGTCACGACCTCGGCCAGGAGGAGCGCGGGGACGAGCAGGATGAGCGTTCGCCAGCGAAGAACCTTCACGAGCATCTGGTAGCGATTGCGCTCCTCGTAGTAGACCTTTCGAGGAGTTAGGCGAAAGGAGTAGTAGTGATAGACCACGCTCTCGGGAGCGGAGAGGCACTTCCACCCCGCCAGCCGGGCCCGCCAGGACAGGTCGGTGTCCTCGACGTAGAGGAAAAAGGTCTCGTCGAAACCACCCACGGTCTCGAACGCCGCGCGCCGCACGGCGAAAGCGGCGCCGGAGACAGCGGCGATTTCCTCGACGGTGCGGAATCGCTCCCGCGGCTCGCGGTAGCCGCGGCAGAGCGTCAGACCCGTCACGTGCACGTCGTTTCCACACGTGTTGATCCGCCCGGGCTCGTCCATCAGGAGGATCTTCGCGGTGGACAGCCCGGCCCGGGGGTCCGCGTCGAGGGGGCGGAGGAGCGCCTCGAGCCATCCCTCCTCGACCCGCGTGTCGGGATTGAGAAAGACCAGGAACTCTCCCCTCGCCGCCCGGGCGCCGGTGTTGCTGCCGGCGCCGAACCCGACGTTCTCGGGGGACCGGATGAGAACGACCTCGGGAAAAGTGGACTCGAGGGCGTCTATGCTTCCGTCCCGTGAGTCGTTGTCGACGACGATGACCTCGGCGCCGGTAGTTCGAGCGGCGCGAACCGACGCGAGGCACGCCGCGAGCTTTTCTCCAGCCTCGTAGTTCACGATCACGATGCTCGCGCGGACCGGCGGCGGCACGGTGGTCCCCTAGTTCTCCGATTCACCCGGGGGGAACCGGGGCAGGCTCGGGCGATCGGCCCGCGGACTGTTCTCGACGTCCAGAACGATGGCCTGGAGGAGCAGCTGGAATCCCAGGATGACCGGAATCGCAGCCAGGATGACCGTGCCCGTCGGAGTGGCCCGGTTGTGTTGCGAATTGACGATCCAGTGGTACGTGCCGAAGATGGTCCCGAAGAGGAAGAGCATCGAACCGGCGAGAGCGAATACCGCCACCGGTGAGACGTCGTAGAACAGGTACCTCCAGAAGATCCGCCGCACGAATCCCGCAACCAGACGGAGCGGGAACTCAACGAGCGCCCGCCCGGGGCGGAGCGAGCTCGACTCGTCGCCGTAGCGCGACGGGAGCGGAACGTCGGCGACCCGGGCCTCCAGGCAGTTCAGCCGGATCAGCATGTCGTTCTCGAAGAAGTACCCTCGGGCGAGGCGGTCGAGAGGGAGACGGCTCAGGAAGTCGCTGCGAATCGCGAGGAAACCGTTCTGCGGGTCGAGCACGTGCCAGTATCCGGAGGCGAGCTTGGTCAGGAAAGTCAGTCCGATGTTTCCGCCCAGCCGGACCCGGGGCATCGCGGAAAGCTCGCGCAGGTGGTGGAAGCGCGACGCCTTGGCGTAGTCCGCCCGCTCTCCGAGCAGCGGCTGGAGGAGGGCCGCGATGTCGGCTGGATCCATCTGACCGTCGCCGTCGCACTTGACGACGAGGTCGGCCCCCCGTCCGAGAGCGGCGCGAAACCCGGTCGTCATGGCGGCGCCGACGCCCTGGTTCGACGCGTGCTGCAGAAGCACGACGCGGGGATCGGCCGATCCCGAAACCGCCTGCGCTGTGCCGTCGAGGGACCCGTCGTCTACCACGAAGACCCAGTCGACGAAACCGGGCATTCGCTCGAGGAGCGGACGTATGTGACGCTCGACCCCGTACGCGGGGACGACGACGGCGACGCGCTTGCCTCCGATCATGACCGCCAGCCGGGAGTGTCGGGAATCCGGACGAGCGCGAAATGGCGCGTCGAAAGGGTCACGGGTCCCGGCGGGACCCTGCCTTCCCGGCGGCGATCCACGAGAAGGAAATGCCGTGCCCCGGGGTAGCGGACCTCCGAGGGGTTCGTTTCCACCGCATTCGTGCCCACGAAGTAGATCATCCACTCACGCCGCGCGCCGGCCGGCTCGTCGATGCGCAGCACCGCGTCGCGTCCGGCGGCGTCCGCGAGGGCTGGAAGCGAGCGAAACGCGGAGTCGTAGGAAGGCACCGCCCGGGAGGCGCGGCGGAGAACCGAGAACGCCGAAGCGGTCGACGCGAGCGTCACGACAACGAGAAGTGCGGTGGCGAGCGGCGGCCGGGAGCCGCCGCGGAAGGGCGAAAGCCCCCGCCCGACCGAGCCCGCGGATAGGAGAAGCGCGAACGCGACCGCCCAGAGTGGGACCGCGAGCAGGAGGAACTTCGCGTACCCGTAGGGAAACTGAAGACGGTAATTCGCATAGAGGGCGAGGGCAACGGGCGCGAGCAGGGCGGCGACGATGCCTTTCTCTCCCCCGGTCAGCGCCTTCCAGCTCCGCCAGCAGAAGAACGCGAGCACCGCCGCTACGAGCGCCGCAGCGCGAGAGAAAAGCCCAACCGACGGCGCGGCATCCGGGTGATAAGGCAGGAGCCCGGGGATCACTCCGATCGACGGAAAGTAGTGGGTGTCTCCGACGACCATCCGGCCATAGGGAGATTCGAGGCTCGGACCCTGGCGAAGGCCGGTCAAGCCGCGGACCGCGCGGGTCAAGCCGAAGGGGTTCACGAGGACCGCGAGGACCGCCGCGAGCGCGAGCCCCGCCAAGGCCCGCTTTCTGCGCTCGAAGCCGGGCGCGAGGGCAACCAGGATCGCCGCCGCGACGGCCCAGCTCACCATCGACTCCGGGTAGACGGTCCACCCCGCGCCGATCGCGAGAGCCGCCGGCGCGACCGTCGCCGCCGACAGGCGGGGCGAGCGGGTCAGCCGAATGGCGGCATAGAGGAAGAACAACATCATCGCGCAACCGAGAAGGTTGCCGAGATGCTGGCCGAAGAGGGCTCCGACCAGCACGGAGTTGACGGCTACGACCACGGGCGCCGCCCACGCGAGCTTCCTTCGGCCCCGAACGATGCGCGACGCCAGAAGACCCGTCGCGATCACGACCAGACACCCCGTTCCCAACATCGCGGGCGAGTGGACTTCGTGCGACCGCGATTCCGTGAGCTGAGCGAGCGCCGCAAGAAGAAAAATCCCTCCCTGCCGGCCGCGGGCCTTATCCCACTCCTCGCGCATGATCACCAGGTGACCCCGCGCGCCGGGAGGGACGCTCCAACCGAACCGGGCCATCGAGTCGGCAACGAGACATTCGCGGCTCGCATCGTCGATGTCCCCGAGCACGGCGCCCTCCCCGTGCAGCGAGAGCGGCACGACGCCGGCCATCGCGAACACCACGGCAGCGGCGAGCGTGGCGATCGTCGTCGACGAGAGCCTCGCCGGAGGGCGAATCCGGCGGCGCCGAAGGGCGAGCGCCGACAGGGAAATCGCGGTGAGGCCGAGCGCCGCCGCTGCAGGCCGTATGTGAAAGCGGGCCCCGAGCTGCGCCGCGATCTCGAAGAGCGCCAGGCCCATCGTCGGCGCGGCGAGGACGAGCGGCTCGCACCGGAACAGCCGCGCGGGCGCCCATCCGATGAGGAAGAGTCCTGCGAGAAGACCGGCGGTCCGAAGGAGGAGCACCGCTGCGATCCGGACGGGAGAAGGGTCGGGCGCCGGCGGGACGCTTCGAACGACGAACTCCCGAGTTCCGCAGGACGTCTCCTCGCCGCTCTCGGAGAGGGCGACGACTTCGAACGAGCACTTGCCGGCGGGAGCGTGTTCGAGGGAGATGGTCCCCGTCCACCCGGCCCAGAGGAAGTCGGGGCGCGAGAACGCCGTCATGACGTCGGGGCGAAAACCGCCGCGGGCGATTTCGGCGGGGCCGCCGCAGGACGGCCGGATCTCGATCGCCGGCACGGGAGCTCCCTGGTTGGGGTCCGCAGCCCAACCTGCGACCGACGCGAACCCTCCCGTCACGAGCGTGCCGCCCAGCGTGTCGATGACGCACTGCGTCGGAGAACCGCTGATTGGTTGGCGGAGGAGAAACGCCGCCGCCACGGCGAGGGTAAACGTCCTCGCGGAGGGCCACCTCACCCGGCGATCGCGTCCAGCCGGCTGACGATCTTGGAGGCGGTCCCTTCCCACGTCCACTTCTCGGCCATCTCCCGTGCCGCCGCGGCGCCCCGCCTCTTCGCTTCGTCCCGGTTCTCGTAGATCTCTCTCAGGAGGAAGCGCAGGTGCTCCGGGTCCGGGTCGGCCCAGGAAAAGCCGGCGTAATAGGGGCACTTGGCAACTGCGGGCACGGTGCGCCTCACCCGCAGCGGATACGCGATCCCTTCGTGGACGAACTCGGTGTGCGCGCCCCAGTCGGTCGCGATCGCGGGCAGTCCGCAGGCCATCGCTTCCATGAGCGGCATGTCCCAGCCTTCGCCCCGGCCGGCCGAGACGAAACAGTCCGCCGAGCGGTAGAAGGCACCCAGCTGGTAGTAGGGGAACTCGCGGTTGAAAAGAAACGAGATCTTGCCGCCGGAATCCTTCAGATTGAGGCGCCGGATCTCCTCGCGGACCCGCACGTGCGGGTCCTTGTTGATGATCTTGCAGATGAGACGCACCGCCTCGGTGGAGGAGAACTGATCGTTGAAGGCCTTGAGAAGCAGCCACGGCTCCTTGCGCTCGCCCCACTCGAAACTCGACAGGAAGATGAACTCGCCGTTCGGGTTCGGGAAGCCGCGGATGCCGGGGTGGAAGTAGTCCGGGTCGACGCCGAGAGGGATCTTGTGAATCGGGCGCTTCAGCCCCGAGTCGAGGAAGCCGCGGCGGTTGAATTCCGTGGGGACCCATACCTCGTCCATCCGGTTGGCGTGGCGGACCCAGTCGGAAGGAAACCCGTCGACCTCCAGCATCGTGAAGCCGACTTTCCGCCGGCCCCGGTTCCTGTGGAAGACGTCCCCCTGCCCGTAGACGACTCCCACGGCGGGGAGGCCGTTGCGCGCGGCGATCACGTTCATCAGGTAGTCGCCCTTCGCCTCCGGTTCCGGCACGGGGAACGGGCTCCCGGCCCCGTAAACGTAGCGATAGCTGGCCCGGACGCCGCGGCGTTCGAGGGCGCGCAGGATCTCGCGCGTGCTGGCCGCGTATCCGGTGGGGAAGTTCATGATCGACTGCCAGAGGAGCTCCCCCTTGTAGCGGCTCTCGAGCGAGCGCGCCCACTTCTTGCGGAACACCTCGCGGCTCGCCTGGAAGATCCGGTTGAACGACTCGTCGTCGCCGGCCGTCGAGCCGTGCTCGTTGTGGATCAGCGTCACGTCGCCGCAGAGGTAGGTCTTGAACCCGGCGCGGCGCGCGCGCAGGCAGTAGTCGGTGTCTTCGAAGTAGGACTCGAAGTCCGCGGAAAGATGGCCCACCTGGTCGAGCACTTCCCGGCGCAGGTACGCGCACGCGAAGACGATCCCGTCGACTTCGCGCGTGCGCGTGTACTGCCCCACGTCCTTTTCGAGCGAGCCGATCTGCTGTCCCCACATCGTGTCGGGAACGATGAAAGTCCCGGCGTGGAGCAGCCGCCCGTCGGGGAGGATCAGGCGGCATCCCACGATGCCCGGCTTGGGCTCGGTGTGGGCGCAACGGCGGAGCCTCTGGAGCCAGTCGGACTGCCGGAACTCGACGTCGTTGTTCAGCAG
>DASRPJ010000403.1:0-2481 GCA_035646435.1 Thermoanaerobaculia bacterium
GAGCTATATTCCTCCGGAGTGTCCGAGCCCATCCCCTTCCCGAGATCCGTGACGCCGGTCCGGCGGGCCCTCGTGTCCGTCCACGACAAGACCGGGATCGCCGAGTTCTGCCGCGCGCTCGCGGCGACGGGCGTCAAGGTCGTCTCGACGGGCGGCACCGCCCGCCACCTCCAGGAGTCGGGCGTCCCGGCGACGCTCGTCGAGGACGAGACGGGGTTCCCCGAGATCCTCGGCGGTCGCGTCAAGACTCTCCATCCGAAGATCTTCGGAGGGGTTCTCGCGGACGACACGCGCGACGACCACGCGCGCGACCTGGAGGCCGCCGCGATCGAAGCGTTCGACCTGGTGGTCGTCAACCTCTACCCGTTCGAGGAGACCGTCGCGCGGGGAGCGAGTCGCCGGGACACGATCGAGATGATCGACGTCGGCGGCACGGCGCTTCTGCGCGCCGCGGCGAAGAATCACGCGCGCGTCGCCGTCGTCGTCGAGCCGGCCGACTACGACGAGGTTCTCGAAGAGATCCGGACGACCGGCGGCACGCGGCTCGAGACGCGCGAGAGGCTCGCGGCGCGCGCTTTCGCCCGCACCGCCGCGTACGACGCGGCGATCACGCGGTACCTGGCGGACTCGCGGCGCGCGGACGATGGGTTCCCCGAGAGCCTCGTCTTCGCGTTCGACCGGATCGGCTCGCTCCGGTACGGGGAGAACCCGCACCAGCGCGCCGCGGTCTACCGGGACCGCTCGGCGCCCTCGGACGCGCTCGTCCGCTACGAGATGCTCCAGGGCAAGGAGCTCTCCTTCAACAACCTGCTCGACCTCGACTCCGCGGTCACTCTCGCGCGCGACTTCGACGGCCCCGCCGCCGTCATCGTGAAGCACAACAACCCCTGCGGCGCCGCGGTCGGCGAGACGGTGCTCGAGGCGTTCGGCCGCGCCTTCGCGTGCGACCCCCTCGCCGCGTTCGGCGGGATCATCGCCATCCGGGGAAGAGTGGACGGAGCGCTCGCGTCTCTCGTTCTCCAGCACTTCGTCGAAGCCGTCGCGGCGGACGAGTTCACGCAGGAGGCGATCGACTACTTCACCAAGAAGCGGAACATCCGTCTCCTGCGCGTGCCGGTCTCGCGTCGTCCGTCGGCCAGCCTCGATTGGAAGCGGATCGAGGGCGGACTACTCCTCCAGGACGCCGACTCCGAGCCGGACCGGACTTCGGAATGGCGTCTCGCTTCCCAGCGAAAGCCGACGGCCGTCGAGCGCGCGGCGTGCGAGCTCGCGTGGAAAGTCGTGCGGCGCGTGAAGTCGAACGCGATCGTGCTCGCGAACGCCCGGCAGACGATCGGCATCGGAGCCGGGCAGATGAGCCGCGTGGACGCCTGCCGGCTCGCCGCCACGAAACCGGTCCTTCCGATCGTGAACTGCGGCGCTGCCTCGGACGCGTTCTTTCCGTTCCGCGACGGCATCGAGATCCTCGCGGAAGCGGGCGTGACCGCGGTCGTCGCGCCCGGAGGCTCGGTCCGGGACCAGGAGGTCATCGCCGCCGCCGAAGAGCGGCAGATGGCGTTTCTCCTCGCGCCGCGGCGCCACTTCCGGCACTAGCATCGTGCAGATCCAGCCGAATAGACCGCCGCGCCCCCCTGTTGTAGTGGCTTCGTGAGCCGCACGGCGCTTTTTCTCGGCTTCGGCCTCTCGCTCGCCGCCGCGCTCGCGGCGCAGAAACCGACGCCCGCTCCGACCCCGGCGTTGACCGCCCGCGAGGGCGTCACGACCGCGCCTCCGAGCGTGCCGGACGCCCTCGGCCGGGCCGCCGCGCTCTACTCCGACGGCTTCGCGCACGCGTCCCCGTTCGTCCAGACCTACACGCCGTCCGGCTTCGCGAAGGCGCGGCGGGAGTCCGGCTCCGTCTCGATCCAGGCGCCCGAACGGGTGCGCTTCGACTACGCCGCTCCCGAGAAAAAGGTCTTCACCTACGACGCCGGCGAAGGCCGGTTCTTCTCCCCCGCGGACAAGCAGCTCACGGTGCGCCGACTCTCGGAAGAGGAAAAAGCGCGGCTGCCCGTCGTGTTCCTCCGGAAGCCCCAGGACCTGGCCGCCCAGTACGAGATCACCGTGGACGCCGGCGAATCGGCTTCGGAGGCGCGGCTCCTTCTGACGCCCCGCGTCGCGCGGCCCGAGCTCGCGTGGCTCCGCCTCTCGATTGCGCCGGACGGAACCGTCCGCGCGCTCTCCTACCAGGACTCCGCGGGGAACCGCACCGAGTTCCGTTTCGAAGGGTGGCGGCGGGGAAAAGCCCGGCCCGCCGCCGACTTCCGGATCACGGGTCCCCCCGGCACGCGGATCGTGGAGAATTGACGCGGAGAGCGCGTCGTCCCACACCTTCCCGTCATTCCGAGGAGCGAAGCGACGAGGAATCTCGTCCTGAAAAGCAGGGGATCCTTCGCTTCGCTCAGGATGACCGCTGCGCGGTCAGATCCCTCGCGGAGCCTG
>DASRPJ010000404.1:0-3034 GCA_035646435.1 Thermoanaerobaculia bacterium
TTCACGGACCAGACCGCGCTCGCCGAGGCGGAGCTCGAGTACACGGAGCGCACGGACCCGGCGATCTACGTCGGGTTCGAGTTCCGTGACGGGGACGAGGTCTCTCGCCGCTTCGGGCGAGCGGATGCGGGCGTTCGAGCGGCGCCTCGAGCCGTCATCTGGACGACGACCCCGTGGACGATCCCTTCCAACCTGGCGATCGCCGTTCACCCCGACGAGCTCTACGACCTCGTCTCGAACGGCGCGGACGCGCCCGCCTTCGTCGTCGCCCGGAAGCTTCGCGACTCCGTCGCCGCGAAGATCGGCGCGACGTGGACCGTCGCCGGAAGCGTCGCCGGGCGGGATCTCGTCGGGCTTCGCTATGCGCACCCGCACCCGCCCGAGATGCGCGGCGAGATCACCCCCGACGAGGAAGAACGATCCTTCCGCGTCGTCGAGGCGGACTACGTGACGATGGACGCCGGCACCGGCCTCGTGCACACGGCCCCCGGCCACGGCGAGGACGACTTCCAGACGGGCGCCCGGGAGGGCCTTCCCGTCCTCTCCCCCGTCGACGCGGCGGGGCGGTTCACGACCGCTGCGAAGTACCGCGGCAGGAAGGTGCTCGAGGCGAACGCCGAGATCGTCGCGGACCTGAGCGAGGCGGGCGCTCTCCTTCACGCCGAGACCGCATTCCGCCACGAGTATCCCCACTGCTGGCGGTGCAAGAACCCCGTCATCTTCCGCGCGACGATCCAGTGGTTCGTGCGCCTCGACGATCCCGGAACCGACGTGCGGGCGGCGGCGCTCGAAGCGATCGGCCGGGTTCGATGGAAGCCGCCCTGGGGAGAGCCGCGCATCTCGGGGATGGTCGAGAACCGCCGGGAGTGGGTCATCTCCCGTCAGAGGCGCTGGGGGTCGCCGATCACCCTCCTCTACGCCGTGCGCGGCGACGAGCGCGAGGTGTATCCGTGGCGGGACGACCCGGCGGAGCAGGAGACGTTCTTCGCGCACGTCGTCGAGATCTTCCGCCGGGAGGGGGGCGACGCCTGGTACGCGCGCCCGGTCGCCGACTTCCTGCCGCCGGACGCGGACCGGCGCGGCTTCGACGAGTTCCAGAAGGAGACGGACATCCTCGACGTCTGGTTCGACTCGGGCGTCTCGCACCTCGCCGTCCTGCGTTCCGGCGAGTGGCCGGAGCTCGCGCCGGCCGACCCGGGCCCGCCCGCCGACCTCTACGTCGAGGGGCACGACCAGTACCGCGGCTGGTTCCAGTCTTCCCTTCTCACGTCCGTCGCGCTCTTCGGCGAAGCGCCCTACAAGGGCGTCATCACCCACGGCTTCGCGCTCGACGTCGAGGCGAGGAAGATGTCGAAGTCGCTCGGCAACGCGGTCGAGCCCCGCGCGATCCTCGGAAAGTACGGCGCCGACATCCTCCGGCTGTGGGTCACGAGCCTCGACTACACCGATGACGACCCCATCTCGGACGAGATCCTCGCCCGCTGCGCCGAGGCCTACCGGAAGGTCCGCAACACGGCGCGCTACCTGATCTCGAACCTCTACGACTTCGACCCCGCGTCGCACTCGGTCGCGCCGGCGGATCTCCTGCCCCTCGACCGGTGGGCGGTCCGAGAGGCGCAGCGTCTCGCGGCGCGGGTGCTCGACGCGTATCGCGACTACGAGTTCCACGTCGTGTACCACGCGCTCGTCAACTTCTCCGCGACGACGCTTTCCGCGTTCTACCTCGACGTCCTGAAGGACCGGCTCTACGCGTCGCCGGCGGACTCCGCCGAGCGCCGGTCCGCGCAGACGGCGCTGCACCGGATCGCCCGCTCTCTCGCGACGCTGGCCGCCCCCATTCTTCCCTTCACGGCCGAGGAGATCTGGGGCGCCCTCCCGGGGGCGAAGGAACAATCGGTTCACCTCTCGCGTTTCGACGGGCTGGATGATTTCCCGCAGGATCCGCTGCCCGATTCGGCGTGGGACCGCCTGATGAAGCTGCGCGAAGAGGCCTCCGCCCTCCTCGAGGCGGCGCGGCGCGAGAAAGTGATCGGCTCCTCGCTCGAGGGCGCGATCGCGCTTTCCGCGCACGCCGATCTCGAGGCCGACCGCAGGGTAACCGGCACGGCCGGGCCGGGCCTCGCGGACCTCCTCATCGTGTCGGAGACGATTGCCGCCCCCGCCGGCTCGAACGGATCCGGCTGGACGGAGTCCCGGGCCTATCCGGGCCTCGTGCTCAAGTTCGAGAAGGCGCGAGGCCGCCGGTGCGACCGCTGCTGGAAAGTCACCCCGGAAGCGGAAGAGGGCGGCCTCTGCGAACGGTGCCGGCGGGCTCTCGCGCTCGCTGCGGCGCCCATCGCATGAAACCGTTCCCCCGCGTCAGGGAGAGCGCGATGTACCGCGCCGGGTACTTCCTCGTTTCGCTGGCCGTTCTTCTTCTCGACCAGTGGACGAAGGGCATCGTCATGCGCGGGTTCCAGCTCCACGAGTCCCGGCCGGTGATTCCCGGCCTCTTCGACCTGACTTACGTCCAGAACAGCGGAGCGGCGTTCGGCCTCTTCGCCTCGGTGGACTCGTCGCTGAAGGCGATCGTTCTGAACAGCGTCGCCGTGATCGTGTTCTTGATCGTTTCCGCGTACGCGCTGCGCTCGTCGCACAAGAGCGTCCGCCTCCAGGTCGGCCTCGCGCTCATCCTGGGCGGCGCCGTGGGCAACCTGCTCGATCGGGTCCGTTTCACCTACGTCGTCGACTTCGTCGACTTCTCGATCTCCGGCCACCACTGGCCGGCCTTCAACGTCGCCGATTCGGCCATTTGCGCCGGCGTCGCCCTTCTCTTCCTCGACATGCTCCAGCGCGAGGACGAGGCGGAACCGAACGCGGCGGCATAAGAGGCGCCTTGTATCCCCGCCTCATCCAGATCGGGTCGTTCTACATCCCGACGTACGGCGTCCTCCTCGCGGTCGCCTATCTCGTCGGGATCTGGATGCTCCGCCGAAAAGCGCGCGCGGAAGGCCTGCCCGAGCAGAAGATCTTCGACTTCTCGCTCTACGTCCTC
>DASRPJ010000405.1:0-4655 GCA_035646435.1 Thermoanaerobaculia bacterium
ACCCGGCGCTTGTCGCCCGCTCGTCCGCTAGCGCGTCCGACCGGGCTCGGTGCGAACCCTTGGTACCTTTTGGGCACACACGCTTTCCAAGCGTGCTCCTTAAGCCACTCGGACACCTCTCCGGGGCGCGGAATCGTACAACACGCCGACGGCTTTCATGAGAGGAAGGGATTAGCGCCGGGCGAACCCGGCGCTTGTCGCCCGCTCGTCCGCTAGCGCGTCCGACCGGGCTCGGTGCGAACCCTTGGTACCTTTTGGGCACACACGCTTTCCAAGCGTGCTCCTTAAGCCACTCGGACACCTCTCCGGGGCCGGGAATGGTAACCCAGCACAGTCGGTAGAATCATCCCTCCTTGAATCCCTCACTCCTCTCCGAGCGTCTTTCGACATGAGTCGAGTCGGCGGTGAACCGGCCAAGGCGGCGCCGTCCGGCCCGGTCGGGCCGGGCGCCGGCGCGGAGCCGAGCGACCTCGACCTGGTGCGGGGGATCAAGGCCGGCGACGAGGGTGCGTTCGAAAAGATGGTTCAGCGCTACCACACGAGGGTCTATTCGCTTTCCTACGGCGTACTGCGAAACGCCGAGGACGCGGAGGAAGCGACTCAGGACACGTTCCTGACTCTCTACCGGAAGATCGGGACGTTCGACGAGTCGAAGAAGTTCTTTTCCTGGTTCTACCGCGTCGCCTTGAACCAGGCGTACAGCCGGGCGCGGCGGCGCCGGCCGGCGCTGACCGTTCCGATCGACGACTACCTCCCGAAGTTCGCTTCCGACGGTCACCTCGCCTCGGCCGATTTCTCCGACTGGAGCCCCTCGATCGAGGACGACGCGATCGCCCGGGAGCTCGCCGGACGGGCGGGGGAGTTCATCTCCGAGCTCTCACCCGCGTACCGTGACGCGATCTGGATGTACGACGTCGAGGGGATGAGCACCGCCGACGTCGCGGAAACGCTCGAGATCTCCATCCCCGCGCTCAAGTCGAGGCTCCACCGGGCTCGGCTATACGTCCGGGAGCGCCTGTCCGCGATCTCGAAGCTGCCGGCCCCGGACGGAGCGCCGAAATGAGCGACTGGACGTGCAAGCAGGTCATCCTCGACCTGCTGATCGAGTACGAGGACGGTGAGATGGAGAGTCAGGAGCGGGTCCTGTTCGAGCGGCACATCGAGATGTGCCCTCCCTGCGTCCACTTCCTGACGACGTACCGCGCGACCGGCCGGACCCTGAAGCTCCTGAAACCCGAGGAGATCCCGGCGGACCTCGCGCAGTCGGTCCTCGCTTTCGTCCGGGCAAGGGCGGGAAGGAAGGCATGAACCCCGCGATCGGACGGGCCGCGCTCGCGGGCCTGGCGTGGCTGGCGCTCTTCTCGATCCTCTACACGCTCGGCGACGAGATCGGGGCCTGGCCGAAGCTCCCGACCGGAGCCTTCGCCAACGTCGACCTCGTCGCCGGAATCGGGGCCGGCGTGCTGCTGCTCGCCGTTCTCGTGCTCCCTCGGAAGGCGACGGCCGGCCGCGGATCCGGATCTCTCGGGTAGAATCGCCGTTCCGGCGCCCGGAGGTGAGTTCGGGCCCTGTGCGACGGAAGTCTCCGAACCTCGTCAGGTCCGGAAGGAAGCAGCGATCAGGAGACGCCACCGTGCGCCGCAGGTCAACCTGAACTCATCGTTCGGTCGCCGGAAAATTTTCCTCGTAAACTCGGCCTCAAGGTGACCATGCACCTCTCTCTTCCCCGCAAGTGGCGTCCGCACACGTTCAAAGACCTCGTCGGTCAGGAGGCGGTCGCGCGAACGCTGACGAACGCGATCGCGGAGGGTCGCGTCGCGTCCGCTTATCTCCTGACCGGGCCGCGGGGAGTCGGCAAGACCTCCACGGCGCGGATGCTCGCCCGCTGCCTGAACTGCGACAAGGGGCCGACGGTCGACCCGTGCGGCGAGTGCGCGTCCTGCCGGGAGATCCTCGCCCGGGGCGATTCGCTCGACGTGCAGGAGATGGACGGCGCCTCGAACCGCAAGATCGAGCACGCGCGGGAGCTGATCGAGACCGTCCGCTACGCCCCGCAGCGCGACCGCTTCCGGATCGCGATCATCGACGAAGTCCACATGCTCACGACGGAGGCGTTCAACGCGCTCTTGAAGACGCTCGAAGAGCCTCCCGCCCACTCCCGTTTCATCCTCGCGTCGACCGAGCTCCACAAGATCCCGGCGACGATCGTTTCGCGGTGCCAGCGGTTCGCCTTTCGGGCGCTGACGGTGCCGGAAATCACGCGGCACCTCGAGCGCGTCGCGGGCGAAGAGAAGATCTCGGCGACCGGGGAGGCGCTGGAGACGCTCGCCGCCGCCGCGGAGGGGAGCCTGCGGGACGCGCTCTCGCTGCTCGATCAGGCGGCGACGCTGGCCGGGGGCCACGTGGATCAGGCGGTCTGCGCCGAAATCCTCGCGCTCGTCGATCGGGAGCTCCTGGAGGCCGTCTACTCCGGCATCGCGTCGGGGGATCGCGCGGCGGCGATCGCCAGCCTCGCGAAGCTGACGGAGAGCGGGGAAGACCCGCGCCACGTGCTGAAGGAGTTCATTGGTCTCCTGAGGCGGCTCCTCCTCCTCTCGGCCGGCGCGAAACCCGACGTCCCGGAAAGCGACCGGGAGCGGCTGACGGTGCTCGCGCGCTCGATGCCGTACGAGAACCTTCTCCGGGCGCTGTCGCTCGCCGTCGAGGCGGACCAGCTCGGCCGCAAGACGGAAGAGCCGGGTCTCGTTCTCCAGATGCTCGTGCTGCGCTTGGCGGAGCTGCCGCGGCTGACGTCGATCGAGCACGCTCTCTCCGGGGTCTCCGACGGAAGCCGCGGATCGGGCCCCTCCGCCGCCCGCGAAGAAACGCCGCCCCCGCCGCCGCGGGCCCGCGCGGACGGTCCCCGCGTCGTCTCGATCGTGAGGGTCGAGCCCGAGCCGGAGGAGCAGGGCAGCGACGCCAGGCCCGGCTCCGACGAACAGAGGCTCGGCCGGTTTCTCGAGCTCCTCGGTACGCGCCGTCGGGTCACGGCCGCCCAGGTCAGCCTCGCCGAGTCGACCGCGGTCGAAGGGGACGAGCTCGTCCTCCGTTTCCCCATCGACAAGGCGCCCGCCAAGGAGGCCCTCGAGGCGCCCGCGATCCGCAAGATGCTCACCGAGGTCGCGGCCGAGGCATTCGGGCGGCCGCTCCGCGTCACGCTGAAGACGGGGCCTCCGGCCGACGGTGACCTCGGGATGGCCGCCCAGGAGGTCCCCCGCGCCACGATCGCGCGCGAGCGCGCCTCGAGCCGCGCCGAAACGGACCCCGTCGTCCGGTCGGCCATGGAGCTCTTTCGCGCGGAGCTCACTGAAGTGAAGGAAGAGGAGTAGCTCGCCCCATGAACATCCAGAAGATGATGCAGCAGGCCCAGGCGATGCAGGGCAAGGTCCAGGCGGAGCTCGAGGCGCTGCGTCTGACGGGATCCGCCGGCGGTGGTCTCGTCCGAATCGAGATGACCGGCGCGAAGGAAATCCTCTCCGTGCGCATCGACCCGTCCGCAGTCGATCCCGCGGACGTCGACATGCTCCAGGACCTCGTTCTCGCCGCGTTGCGGGACGCCGGGCGCCAGGTGGAGGACGCGGTCCAGAAGAAGACGTCGGCGCTGCTCGGCGGAATGCTCCCGGGGATGCGCTAGATGCCGATGGCCTCGGCGTGAGGCTCAAGGGTTTCGACCGGCTCGTCTCGGAGTTCCAGCGGCTGCCCGGCATCGGGGCGAAGAGCGCCGCCCGGCTCGCGTACTACCTGCTGCGCGCGCCCGTCGAGGAGGCGGGGCGGCTCTCGCAGGCGATCTCCGAGTCGCGGTCGGCCGTGCGGCGCTGCGGAGTGTGCAACACGCTCACGGAGTCCGACCCCTGCGAGATCTGCTCCGATCCGGAACGCGACGCGTCGATCCTCTGCGTCGTCGAGGAGCCCGGTAACGTCGCGGCGATCGAGAAGACCCGGGAGTTCCGGGGCCGCTACCACGTGCTCTGGGGGGCTCTGTCGCCGCTCCGGGGCATCGGCCCGAGCGAGATCGACGTCGAGGGCCTCGTCCGCCGTGTCACCCCGGAGATCATGGAAGTCGTCCTCGCGACGAACCCGAACGTCGAGGGGGAAGCGACCGCGCTCTACATCGCGAAGCGCTTGAAACCCTCGTCGGTCCGCGTCACCCGCATCGCCTTCGGCCTTCCCGTCGGCGGCGACATCGAGTACGCCGACGAAGTGACGATGGCGAGGTCCCTCGAGAACCGCCGGGAACTGTAAAAGGGGACAGATTTATTAGCTTCGCAGCCGCCCGGATTCCGGCAACTCCGGCTAAATAAATCTGTCCCCATTTCGGAGAGCTACAATTAGTCATGTCTCCCGCCGACCTCGTTCTCTTCGAAGAGGACTTCCGCCGGCTGAACCAGATCCTCCGGAAGCTCCGGGTGGAGTCGGACGCGAGCGTCGTGCTCCTGGTGGACAAGAACGGTCAGCGGATCGCCTCGGTGGGGGACGTCGAGGCCCTCGACATGACGGCTCTCGCTTCGCTGACGGCCGGCAACGTCGCCGCCACCGACGGTCTCGCGCGGATCCTCGGGGAGCGCGAGTTCTCGGTGCTCCTGCACGAGGGGGAGAAGGAGAACATCCACGTCTCG
>DASRPJ010000406.1:0-2764 GCA_035646435.1 Thermoanaerobaculia bacterium
GTGGCGCAGGTCAAGGGATTCGGACCGAAGACGGAGGAGCGGATCCTCCGCGGAATCGAGATGGTCCGGTCGACCGCGGGAGTGCACCGTTACTCCGCGGTCCGCTGGCGCGCCGAGGAGCTCGTGGCGGCGCTCGCGGCGACGTCGTTCGTTTCGAGAGCGGCGGTCGCGGGCGCCGTGCGGCGTCGCCGAGAGGTCGTGAACGGCATCGACCTCGTCGCGGCCTCGCGCCGCCCGCAGGAGCTCGCCCGGGCCTTCCCCGAGCTCGCGGGCATCTCGGAGACCGTCTCCGTCTCCGAACGAAGCGTCACGGTGCGGCTCGCCGAAGGACTGACCGCGCAGCTTCGAATCGCGAGCGAGAGCGAGTTCGCGGCGACGCTCCTCGACGCGACCGGCTCGGAGGAGCATGTTGCCGCGCTCTCCGCCCGGGCCGCGGAGCGCGGTCTCGTCCTCGAGGAGCGGGGACTCTTCCCGACCGGGTCGCGCCGGAAGAGGATCGCGGGGGGCACGGAGGAGCAGATCTATGGCGCCCTCGATCTTCCCTTCATCGAGCCGGAGCTGCGCGAGGGCCTCGGGGAAGTCGAGGCGGCGGAGCGGGGAGCCCTCCCGCGGCTGCTGGAAGAGGCCGACGTGCGGGGGCTGATCCACGTCCACACGACCGAGTCCGACGGGCGGGCGTCCCTCGGCGAGATGGTGGGCGCGGCGCGGGCGGCCGGTTACGGCTATGCCGCCGTGACCGACCACAGCCAGGGAGCGGCCTACGCGGGAGGACTCACTCCCGAACGCGTGCTCCGACAGAAGGAGGCCATCCGCGCCGCGCGTTCCCAGTTTCCCGGCTTCCGGATCTTCCACGGGACCGAGGCCGACATCCTTCCGGACGGCTCGATCGACTACGGCGACAGGTTCCTCCACGTCTTCGACGTGGTCGTGGCCTCCGTGCACTCCCGCTTCGCGCTCCCCCGCGACGAGCAGACGCGGCGGCTGATCCGCGCCGTCGAGAACCCGCGCGTGTCGGTGCTCGGGCACCCGACCGGACGGCTCCTCCTGACGCGCAAAGGGATCGACGTCGACGTCGAGGCGGTGCTCGACGCGGCCGCGCGGTCCGGGTGCGCCGTGGAGATCAACGGGTCTCCGCACCGGCTCGACCTCGACTGGCGCTTCTGCCGGGCGGCGGCGGCGAAGGGCGTGCTCTTCTCGATTGGGCCGGACGCACACTCCGTCAAGGAGATCGCGAATACAGGCTACGCGGTCGGGATCGCGCGAAAGGGCTGGGTCACGCGGGAGTCGACCCTGAACGCGAAGAGCGCCGACGAGCTGGCCGCCTGGCTGGTGAAGCGGCGCGGGATTCCGCTCCCGCGATAGCGTAGGGCGTATCTCGAAGCTTCCACCCGGCCTTCCCCTCCGCGCGGACGCGCTCCCCGAATTCGGGAGCCGCGGTCGGGCGACTTCCGCCCGAGCCGCCGCGCCGCAGGAACAGTCGTGAAACGCGGCCGCATCGCGGTCCTCCTCCTCCTCGTGGCCGCGGGCGCCGTCGCCTTCTGGGCTTTCGGTCTCCGGAAACGGGAGGAGCCGCTCGTCCTCTCCGGATCGATCGAGGCACGCGACGCCGAGGTCGGGTCGCTCGTCGGAGGCCGCGTGGCCGAGGTCCACGTCGAGGAGGGTTCCCGGGTTCGCATGGGAGATCCGATCGTCACGTTCGAGACCGATCTCGGAGCGCTCCAGATCCGGGAACAGCGAGCGCGGGTCGAGGAGATGCGCGCCGGGCTCGCGCGGGTGACCGCCGGCCCACGGAGCGAGGAGACGGCCCGCGCGCGCGCCGAGTCGGAGAACGCCGAGCGCGAGCGGCGGCGCCTGAAGGCTCTGTTCGACGAGGGCGTCATCGGCCGGCAGCAGTACGAGGACGTCGCGACGCGCGCGCGGGTAGCGCACGAGTCGTACCGGCAGCTCCAGCGCGGCAGCCGGGCCGAGGACCTCGCCGCCGCCCGCGCCGCGCTCGACCGCGAGGGAGAGCGACTCGCATTCCTCCTCCGACAGAGCGAAGAGGCGTTCGTTCGGGCTCCGGCGGACGGCGTCGTCGAATCGCTCGACCTGCGCCCGGGCGATCTCGTGGCGCCGAACCGGCCGGTCGCGCGCATCCTGGAGCCCGGCCAGCTCTGGGTCCGCGTCTGGGTGCCGGAACCGTCGCTCGGCCACGTCCGGCTGGGCCAGCCAGTCGCGATCACCGTGGACAGCTTTCCGGCGCGCGAGTTCCCCGGGCGGATCGTCGAGATCCGCCAGCAGGGTGAGTACACACCCCGGAACGTCCAAACCCGGAAGCAGCGGATGGATCAGGTCTTCGGCGCGAAGGTCGCGATCGATCCGGCGCCGGAGTTGAAGCCCGGGATGGCGGCGGAGGTCCGGCTGAAAGAGAGCCGCTGATGGCGGACCGTTCCCCGAACGGAATCGAGGTTCACGGCGTCTCGCGCGACTTCGGCAAGGTCCGAGCGCTCGACCGCGTCTCCCTCGCGGTGCCGCGGGGCGAGATCTACGGGCTCCTCGGCCCGAACGGTTCGGGCAAGTCCACGATGATCCGCATCCTCTGCGGCCTGCTCGCTCCGACCGAGGGGACGGCCCGCGTCGACGGCCTGGACGTGGCGACGGACGGCGAAGGGGTCCGGCGGCGGATCGGCTATGTTCCGCAGAAGTTCTCGCTCTACGAGGACCTGACCGTCCTCGAAAACCTCTCCTTCTTCGCCGAGGTCTACGGCCTCGAGGGCGAGAGGCT
>DASRPJ010000407.1:0-5410 GCA_035646435.1 Thermoanaerobaculia bacterium
CCGCCACGGGGGTCGCCGCGGGCGACGTGGACGAGGACGGCCTTCCCGACCTCTTCGTCACCGATGCGTTCGGCCCCGCGCGTCTCTTCGTGAACGGGCCGGGCGGCCGCTTCACCGAGACGACGGCGGGCTCCGGAATCCGCGTGCCCCCAAACGCGCGGTCCGCCGCCTTCGCGGACGTGGACGGCGACGGCGACCTCGACCTCTTCGTCTGCGTGACGGGGGCGTACTACGGACAGATGCCCGACCCCCCGTACGACGCCGAGGACGCGGCGCCGAACCGGCTCTTCGTCAACGACGGTCGGGGGCGCTTCCGCGACGCCTCGAAGGAATGGGGAATCGATGGGCCGAAGCGCTGGTCGCTCTCGGGACTCTTCTCCGACTACGACGCCGACGGCCGCACCGACCTCCTCGTGACGAACGACTTCGGCTTCAAGAACCTCTATCGCAACGACGCCGGCCGGCGCTTCGAGGACGCCACGTCGCACGCCGGCGTCGAAGACCGCGGCTACGGGATGTCGGGCGCCTGGGGAGACTTCGATGGTGACGGGAGGCTCGACCTCTACGCGACCGGCTGCTATACGCAGTGGGACTTCCTCCACGACTATCCCGGCCTGCCGATCCCTTTCCCCGGACGGCTGTTCCTCTCGACCGCGGTGTCGTGGATGAAGAAGATGACGCGCGGCAACTCGCTCTTCCTGCAGAAGGCGGATGGAACGTTCGAAGACGCGACTGCGAAGAGCGGCGCGCGCAAGGCGGGATGGAACTGGAGCGTGGCGGCGGCCGACCTCGACAACGACGGGTGGCTCGACCTCTACGCGACGAACGGGATGTGGGGCGACGGCCGCGCCCACGACCGGGAGCTCGAGTTCTGGTGGGAGACGCTCGCGTACTGGGACGAGTACGTCGAATTGAAGCGCACTTTCGATCGCCGGAACGCGGGGATCTCCGGAATCGAGCGCGACCGGTTCTTCCGGAACCGGGGCGGGGATCCCGAGCCCGGCGATCCCCTCTTCGAGGAGCGCGCGTTCCTGGACGGCCTCGACCTCGAGACGAACGGAAGGGCGGTCGTCGCGTTCGACGCGGACGGTAACGGGGCGCTCGACCTCTACGTGCGGTCGGTGGAAGCGCCCGAGGCGCTCTTCCTCGGGTCGCGCCGCGAAGGGGAGCACTTCCTCCGCGTGCGCCTCACGGGCTCCCCGGGAAAGGACAACGCCGAGGGCGTCGGCGCGCGCGTGACCGCCACGCTTCCGTCGGGGCGCCGAATCGTCGTCGAGACGGCGCAGGCGAGCGGCTACCTCTCGACCGGCAGCCCGATCGCGCACCTCGGGCTGGGTTCGGCGGCGCGGGTCCAGGAGCTCACGGTCACGTGGCCGTCCGGAAAGGCGCAGAGACTCGGCCCGATCGAGCCTGTTGACGGGACGATCCTCGTCGATCAGGAGGTCGGCCTGCTGAGCACGGTCGGCGCGGCGTCCCTGCCATAAACTTGGTCCCGCCATGGACGAGGACCACTCCTACGACGTCGTCATCGTCGGCGGCGCCGTCGCGGGCGCGTCGACCGCGATTCTCCTCGGCCGGCGCGTCCCGGGCATCCGGGTGCTCGTCGTCGAGAAAACCGACGCGTTCGACTGGAAGGTCGGGGAGTCAACCGTCGAGGTGTCCGCCTACTTCCTGACGCGCGTTCTCAAGCAGTACGACTACCTCTGCCGCGAGCAGCTCCCCAAGCAGGCGTTCCGCTACTGGTTTTACAACTCGGACGTCACGAATCTCCGTGAGGCGTCGGAAGTCGGACCGACGCAGCTCGTCCGGGTGCCGTCGTTCCAGCTCGACCGCGCGAAGCTCGACGAGCACCTCCTCGAGGTCGCCGCCGACGAGGGCGCTGAGGTGTGGCGCCCCGCGCGGCTGACCGCGTTCGACCTCGGCGGCGAGGCGGGCAACACCGTGACGGTGGAAAAGGCCGGCGGCTCGCGAGCGACGGTCCGGTGTCGCTGGCTCGTCGACGCGACCGGCCGGCACGCGATGCTCGCGCGCAAGCGCGGCGGCGTCACGCCGATCGAGTCTCACCCCACGTCGGCGATCTGGGTGCGCTACCGCGGAGTGAAGGACCTCGACGGCATCGAGGTCGCCGGTCCCGATCCGGCGGACCCCTATGCCCGGGCGGTCCTCGCGTCGCGCCGCCTCGCGACGAACCACTTCACCGGCTGGGGCTACTGGATCTGGTTCATCCCGCTGCAGGGGGGCGAGACGAGCGTCGGCCTCGTCTGGGACAAGCGCCTCGTAACGCCCGATGGCAAGACGCCGCTCGAAAAGCTCACGCGCTTCCTCGACGCGAACCCGCTCACCCGCGAGCTCCTCGAGCACGCCGAGCCCGTCCCCGAGGACTGCCGCTCGTACGGACACCTCCCCTACTTCGTGGACCGCTACATCGGCCCGGGCTGGACGTGCGTGGGCGACGCGGGAGGATTCCTCGACCCCTTCTATTCGCCGGGCCTCGACCAGATGTCCTTCTCGGTCCACTCGCGGGTCGACCTCATCCGCCGCGCGCTCGCGGGCGAGGAGATGACGAAGGCGTATGAGGACCACAACCGGCAGTACGGCCGGTACTTCCACTACTTCTACGAGTCGATCTTCCGCGACAAGTACTACGTCATGGGCGACTACGACACCATGACGGCGGCCTTCCTCCTCGACACGGCGCTCTACTACGCCGCGGCCGTGATGCCGATCTACCGGTGGAGCGCCGACCGCCTCGGCGTTCCACCGTTCTACCAGGACGGCGCGGAGATGGGCTACTACCCGATCCGCTTCTACAACCGGCGGCTGACGGCGATCGCGAAGCGCAAGAAAGCGCTCGGCATCTATGGAAACCACAACGCCGGCAGGCGCCCGGGCCTCGTCGGGTTCTCGGTGCGCGGGTCGATGTTCGTGATGCTCGCGCACGGGCTGCTGCGCTGGTGGAAGGCGGAGCTCGCGAACGCGTGGACGTACGTCGTAAAGCCCGCGAGGATGGCGGAACCGGTGGCCGTGATGCCGCCGCTCGAGAAGCCGCAATCCGCTTCGGTCGATTCGTCCCGAGCGGTTTGAGCGCGGGCCTCGCTCTCGTCACCGGCGCTTCCAGCGGGATCGGCCGGGAGTTCGCTCGGCTCGCCGCGAAGGACCGCCTCGACGTCGTACTCGTCGCGCGCCGGCGCGAAAGGCTGGAGGAGCTCGCCGGCGAGCTCTCGACCCGTTACGGGGTGACCGTCGAGATCGTCGCTGCGGACCTCTCCGTGCCCGGCTCGGCGGCGAGCGTTTTCCGTTCGGCCTCCTCCCGGCACGGCGGGGTGGACGTTCTCGTCAACAACGCCGGGCTCGGCGCCCACGGTCTCTTCGCGGACACGCCGCTCGAGCGCGAGCTCGAGACGATCCGGGTCAACGTCCTCGCGCTCACGGAGCTCACGAAGTACTGCGTGCCCGGCATGATCGAGCGCGGCCGCGGCCGCGTCGTCAACGTGGCGTCCACCGCGGCGTTCCAGCCGGGACCACTCATGGCCGTCTACTACGCGACGAAGGCGTACGTGCTTTCTTTCACCGAGGCGCTCGCCGAAGAGCTCACCGGGACCGGAGTGACCGCGACCGCGCTCTGCCCCGGACCGACGCGCACCGAGTTCCAGGAGAAAGCGGGCTTCGGCAACGTCCCGTTGTTGCGGGGTCCACTCGTCTGGGACGCCGCGAGCGTCGCCCGGGTGGGCTGGGACGGAGCGAAACGGGGAAAGCGGGTCGTCATCCCGGGTTTCGCGAACCGGGTCCTGGCCCTCGGCGCACGGCTGTCGCCTCGGCGACTGTCGACGAGAATCGCCCGAAGACTGCAGGAGAAGCGGAAGACGGAGTGACCCGTTCACCTGTCAATCCGAGGAGCCTCCGGCCTGTCATTCCGAGGAGCGAAGCGACGAGGAATCTGGTTCCTTTCCGGAGAGGGCCACAGATCCTTCGCTGCGCTCAGGATGACAACTCCTGCCGGAATCGCCGCTGCTAAACTCATTTTTCCGGAGGAGTGGCCGAGTGGTTTAAGGCGGCGGTCTTGAAAACCGCTGTACCGAAAGGTACCGGGAGTTCGAATCTCTCCTCCTCCGCCACTCGAAGCCGCCAGCCGGGGGTTCGCTCCGAGCGCCCGAAGGGCGCGACAAGCGCCGGGTCCGCCCGGCGCTAATCTCTCCTCCTCCGCCACTCGAAGCCCGATCCGGTCTATGCCGACGCTTCCTTTCTCTTGAAAGGAATCACCCGATCGCGGCCTTCCTCCTTCGCCAAGTACAGGGCGTCGTCGGCCGCGCGGAGCAACGCTTCGGGCGTCGAGCCGTGTTCCGGTGACGAAGCGAGGCCCGCCGAAACGGTCAGCGTGCCGAGAATCTGGTCGTTGTGCCGGAGCTGCAGGCCCTTCACCAGCAACCGGATTTGCTCGACACGGTGACGGGCGTCTTCGAGAGTCGAGCCGGGCAGGACCACCACGAACTCCTCTCCCCCGAAACGGCAGGAGATGTCGCTCTTGCGCAGTCTCTCGGTGAGCACCCGTCCGAGCTCGCGCAGGACCCGATCCCCCGCGTCGTGCCCGAAGGTGTCGTTGAACTTCTTCAGGTAATCGAGGTCGAGCATCGCGATGCAGAGCGGCGCGCCTTCGCGACTCGTACGATGGAGCTCGCGCGCCAGGCTGTCTTCGAGATAACGCCGGTTGTACAGACCCGTCAGCGGATCCCGGGTGGCCTGTTCGCGAAGCTTCTCGCGCAGCCTCAGGTTGAAGAGAGACAGCTTGATGTCCTCGCCCACCGTAATGGCGAGCGACTTCTGGCTGTTCGGGGCTTCCCCTCTGCCCCACGACAGGCCGGTGAGGGACAGCATGCCCAGGGTCTCGCCCTGCACCACCAGCGGCACGCACAGATAGCCGGTCTCCGATCGCAGGATGAATTGGCGGCAAAGCAGGCTCCCCTGCGGGTCCAGGACCTCGTGGGTCTGTCCACGCCGCATCGCCCAGCAGTCCTCCAACGGAAACGACGACTGTTGCGGGGGCTCTGCGCCCCATCGCGCGACCGTCTCGAGCCGATCGTCCGCTCTCAGAATCGCCAGGAAGCCGTTCATCCCGGGAAAGAGCTCGTCCGCCATCAGCGAAACGACGCGATAAATCTCGTCCTCCGTCGAGCACATCTGGAGGAGCTCGGTCATGCGGTTCAGGACCTTCATGTCGCTGTCCCGGCGTCGCAACTCCCTCACGCGGTCGACCAGCTCCTCCTTGTCGTGTCGGGCGATCTCCTCCGCCTGCTTGCGCGAAGTCACGTCTCGGATGTTGCACTGGATGACGCGCGTGTCGTTTTCCAGGTACACGTTGCTCACGAACTCGACGCTTCGCCGCTCGTGGTCCTTGGTCTCGAGAGGCAGATCC
>DASRPJ010000408.1:0-8244 GCA_035646435.1 Thermoanaerobaculia bacterium
TCCGCCGGGGACGATCGCTTCCAACATCAACTTCGCGCAGCGCACGGTCACGGGGCTTCTCTTCGGAAACCGCCCGCTCACCGCGACGATCAGCGGGTTGAAGTTCAACGACGTCAACGGCAACGGCGTCCGCGACGCGGGCGAGGCAGGGCTCTCCGGCGTGACGATTCGGGTGATCGACGCGGCCGGCGCCGTTCGCACGGCGACGACCGACGCGACGGGCGCCTTCTCCTTCACGGGGCTTCCCGCCGGCGCGTACGTCGTATCGGAGGTCGTCCCGACCGGATTCGTGCAGACGGCTCCCGCGGCCCCGGGGACGTTCACCCGTAACCTGACCGCGGGCCAGACGGAGGCGAACCTCCTCTTCGGGAACCGCGCCGCCGTCGGCCTCGTCACCGGCACCAAGTTCAACGACGTGAACGGCAACGGCGTGCGCGACGCCGGAGAGCCGGGTCTCGCGGGAGTCACGATCCGCCTGACCGACTCCGCCGGGGTCGTCCGCACCGCAACGACGGACGCTTCCGGTGCCTTCTCCTTCTCCGACGTCGGAGCCGGAAGCTACGTCGTGTCCGAGGTCGTTCCGGCCGGCTTCGTGCAGACGGCGCCGGCGGCTCCGGGAACGATCCCGATCACGATCGCGGCCGGAGGGAGCTCGTCCGGGCTGCTCTTCGGCAACCGGGCGTCCACCGGACCGTCGGACACCGGCTCGATCACCGGCCGCAAGATCCTCGACTTCAACGGCAACGGGATCCTGGATCCGACCGACCGCGGCTTCGAGGGAATCGTGTTCGAGCTGCGCGACGCGAGCGGTTCGGTCCGGACCGTCACTTCGAACGCCAACGGAGACTTCACCTTCTCGAACCTGCCGGCCGGGACGTACGTCCTCACGGAAGTCCTGCCGGAGAACTTCTTCCAGACGTTCCCCGGATCGCCGGAGAACCCGGGCAACTACACGATCACGATCACGACGGGACAGACCGTGACTGGATTCCTGTTCCTGAACAAATGTTGAGAGCGCATTCGCGCGGAGGATTGAAGATGAGGACAGCAAAACACGGGATCCTGGCCGCGATCGCCTTCCTGTTGGTTGCAGGGGCCGCGTCGGGGCAGACGTACGACGTCACCGATCGTGTCGTGGCGCCGGCCGACCTCGCGGGGGAGTGGTACCTCGGACCACACGTCGGCTACAACTTCCTCGGGGACGACGACTTTCGATGCCCTTGCGACCTCGACCAGGAGGACTACCTCTTCCTCGGCGGGCGAGTGGGGACGTACCTTTCGAACAACTTCGCCCTCGAGCTGACGGCGGAGTATTTCCCCTCGGAACCGGAGTACTGGCAGCTCGCGCTCGGCGGCCTGTACAACTTCACTCCGAGGATCCCCGGGTGGAACACGTACCTCGGGTTCGGAGGAGGGATCTCTCAGGACGAGATCTTCAAGGGCGACGCGGTTCCCTTCGCGTACCTCGCCTTCGGTTCCGAATACCGGTTCAACAAGCTCCTCGGCCTGCGCCTCGAGCTGAAGGGCGCCTACCACTTCGAGACGGACATCGACCCCGATGACGGCTTCGGCGAGTTCACCCAGGACAGCCGGTTCGACGTCCAGCCGAACATCGGGCTCCTCTTCCACTTCGGCGGCCGCGCCGCGCCGACCGTCATCGTGCCGCCACCGGCTCCGCCGGAGCCGCCGCCGCCGCCCGCTCCGGCCGAGGTTCCCCCGGCTCCGATGCCGCCGCCGGCGCCGCCCGTCGTCGAGCCTCCGCCTCCGCCGGCGCCGACGACCGACACGATCGACTTCGACCGGGGAAGCTCGCGGATCACGAACATCGCCAAGGCCCGGCTCGACTCCGTCGCTCTCCGGCTGCGCGAGAACCCGCGGGCGACCGTCGTCATCACGGGGTACCCGGACAGCGGCAACCGCAGTGAGGCTCTCGCCCGCCGGCGCGCCGAGAACGCGAAGGCGTACCTCGTGGATCGCCACGCCATCGACGCGTCGCGCATCACGACCGAAACCAACCTGACCGACGAAACGAACTTCGGCAAGGCGGTCATCGTGGTGACGTTCAACCCCTGAACCCGTTTCGCACTCTTCCCAGGAAGCCCCTCCCGCGGGAGGGGCTTTTCCTTTGGGGGTCGGGCCTGAATCTCTGCGTCCGCGCGGTCGGCGTCGAGACGCCGGCGTCATGCCAAAAAGAAAAGCCCCGCCGAAGCGGGGCTTCCGAAAAGTGCGGGCGGAACCGCTACCGCTTCATGAGGAAAAGGGCTGCGCCGGCCAACGCGATGCCGAGCAGCGCGAGCATCGGGAACGACAGCGTGGGCACCGCCGGGGACGGCGGGGCGGGCACGGGGGTGCTGGTCGCGACGGGCGCCGTCGGAGTAAGCGTCGGACCCGGCGTCGGCGTCGTCCCGACCGGGGCGAATGCGCCGACGAGGTTCCACGACAGGATCTCGTGGGTGCCGCCCCCGGCGCCCGTGCCGGACGTAAACCCGACGAAGGCGTTCGTGGTGCCGAGGATGACCGGCAGATTCACGGTTGTCGACACGTTCGGGTTGGCGGGCCTCGACGCCGTATTCGAGACGCGAGCCTCCAGGACGTCCGTTACTCCGTTGTAGTCGACCCACACGAACCAAACGGCCCCGTCGTTGAACCGCCCGGCGATGGGCGTCAACGCGACCGAGGTGGTGCTGCCGTTGACGTCGATCCCGATGTGGTTTCCGCTGTTCTGATCCTGGGTGCCGTTGTTGAAGGTGTCGAGCTCGACGCCCACGCTCGGACTGATGCCGGAATATCCGATCCCGCCGCCACCTCCGCCCGCCGTGTTGCTGACGGTCTGGACCGTGAAGACGATTCCGTCCGCGCCGGCCCCGTCACTGTCTCCGATCCCCACCGGATTCAGGATCTGGAAGCTGAAGAACGTGGAGAAAGAGGCGTCCGCGGCGAGCGAAAAAGTGTTCGTCAGGAACGCGCTGCCGCTCTGGCCCGTGCTGCTCGTCAGGCGAAGGACGCACTGAGCGTTCGGATTGAGAGTCGCCGTGACGCCGTTCAGGGTGAATGCGGACGTGTTACAGAAATTCGGGAAGTTGATGACCTGTTGCGCGCCGGCCGACGCGGCAATCGCGAGAAGGACGAGGAATGGCGCCAGCACCCGGTTTCGTGGGTTCATTTCTTCTCCTCCAAAAAGAATCTGCAGTATAGGAAACTGTAGCACGCAGGGCGGTCCCACTTTAGAGTTCACTCGCCCCATGCCCGTTCCTCCCGACCCGGCCCCCTCTGCGCGCCGCCGCCTGCCGCGCCACACGAAGATCTTCTTCGGTCTGCTGTTCGGCCTCCTGTTCGGCCTGTTCGTGCACGAGGTCGCGGGCGACGCGCCGTGGGTCGACTGGGTCGTCGACAACGTCGCCTACCCCATCGGCCAGATCTTCCTGCGGCTCATCTTCATGATCGTCGTGCCGCTCGTTTTCTCCTCGCTCGTGCTCGGGGTGCTCGAGCTCGGCGACGTCAAGAAGCTGGGGCGGATCGGCATGAAGACGCTCGCGTACACGCTCTTCGCGAGCGGAATCTCGGTCGCCATCGGGATCGGGCTCGTGAATCTCGTCCGCCCGGGCGCCGGTGTGGACCCCTCGGTCCGCGCGGAGCTTTCGAGCAGCTTCGCAGCTCAGTCGCAGACGACGATCGAGAACGCGCAGAAGGCGAAGACGTGGGCGGACACGCTTCTGTCGCTCATTCCGAGAAACCCGATCGCGGCGGCCGTCGACGCCCTGACGGGCGAGATGATCGCGCTCATGGTGTTTGCCGTTTTCTTCGGCGTCGCGCTCGCGCGGATCCGGGACGCGAAAGCCGAGCCGCTCATCGACTTCTTCTCCGGCGTCCAGCGCGTCTCGATGAAGATCGTGGACTGGGCGATGGCGCTCGCGCCCTACGGCGTCGCCGCACTGCTGTTCGCGCTCACCGCGCGGTCCGGCTTCGCGGTGATCCCGCGCCTCGGCAGCTACGTCGGCGTCGTCGTCGCCGGTCTCGCCATCCAGATGTTCGTCGTCTATTCCGCCGTCCTGAAGGGCCTCGCGCGGGTCCCCCCGGTCGAGTGGTTCTTCCGGTGCCGCGAGGTCATCCTGACGGCGTTCTCGACGGCGTCCTCGAACGCGACCCTCCCGACTTCGCTCCAGACGTCGGCGGAGAAGCTCGGCGTGCCTCCGCGGATCGGAAACTTCGTCCTGACGGTCGGCGCAACGGGGAACCAGAACGGGACGGCGCTCTTCGAGGGCGTCACGGTGCTCTTCCTCGCCCAGGTCTTCGGCATCGACCTGACCCTGCCGCAGCAGGTCACGGTCGTGCTCATGTCGATCCTGGCCGGCGTGGGCACGGCGGGGGTCCCCGGCGGCTCGCTGCCGCTCATCGTGATCGTCCTGCAGACCGTCGGCATTCCGCCGGAAGGGATCGGGATCATTCTCGGGGTGGATCGGTTCCTCGACATGTGCCGTACCGTGGTCAACGTGGTCGGGGACCTCGTGTGCGCGACCTTCGTCGCGCGCTCGGAGCGTGAGCTCGCCTTTCCGGCGCCGACCACCAAGGCGATCGTCGCGGACGCGTGAGGACAACGCAAAAACACGGACAAGACTGGAGACGACGATGTTCCACCGATGGGCCGCTCTCGCTCTGTTGTCGACCTTTCTGCTGGCGGCCGCGCCCGTGAAGACCGGGCGGACCCCGGCGGCGGCCTCCCGAAGCGCCGCGGCTGCGAAGAACCTCGAGAAGTTCTTCGAGGAAGAGTGGGAGTGGGGTCTGAAAGAGTTCCCGGAGCGCGCGACGTACCTGGGGGATTCCCGGTACAACGACCGGTTGACCGACCTGTCGCTCGAGGCGCACGAGCGGAGGAACCTGCGACAGCGGGACGTTCTCGCCCGCCTGAAGAAGATCGATCGCGCGACGCTCTCGGAGGACGACCGCCTCTCTTACGACCTCTTCCTGACGCAGCAGGAGCGCGCGATCGAGGGTCAGCGGTTCCCCCTCGAGCTCATGCCCGTGAACCCGCAGGAGGGCGCCCAGAAGGAGTTCGCGATCCTCTCGACGGTGACCCCGTTCAAGACGGCGAAGGACTACCGCGACTATCTCGCGCGGCTCTCCGCGTTCCCGCGCCAGGTCGACCAGACGATCGCGCTCATGGAGGAGGGTCGGAAGAAAGGTTGGGTCCAGCCGGCCGTGCCCCTTCGGGACGTGCCCGACGCGGTGCGAGCCCAGATCCACGCCGACCCGGAGAAGAGCATTCACTGGAAGCCGTTCGCGAAGTTTCCCGAGGGGGTCTCGCAGCCGGACCGCGACGCCCTGCGAATCGAGGGGCGGCGGCGAATCGCCGTCGAAGTCTTCCCCGCGTATCAGAAGCTCTACGCGTACCTCCTTCGCGACTATCTGCCGGCGGCGCGCAAGGAAATCGGCGCCTCCACGCTGCCCGATGGGCAGGCCTACTACGCGTACGAGATCCGGCGTCATACGACGACGGCCAAGTCGGCGAAGGAAATCCACGAGACCGGTCTCGCGGAAGTCGCCCGGATCCGGCGGCAGATGGACGAGATCATCCGCACCGTCCGGTTCAAGGGGAACTTCGACGCCTTTTTGAAGTTCCTCCGAACGGATCCGCGCTTCTACTACAAGAGCGCGGCGGATCTGCTCGAGGGTTACCGCGACATCTGCAAGCGCGTCGACCCGGAATTGATCAAGCTGTTCGGGACGCTGCCGCGCACTCCCTACGGCGTCATCCCGACGCCCGACTTCGAAGCCCCGACTTCGACGACGGCGTACTATCGCCCCGGCTCGCCGGAAGGCGCGCGCCCCGGCTACTTCGTCGCGAACACCCATCGCCTCGAGACGCGCCCGAAGTACGAGATGGAAGCGCTCGCCATCCACGAAGCCGTTCCGGGCCACCACCTGCAGATCTCGCTCGCGCAGGAGCTCGCGGGCGTTCCGAAGTTCCGCCGGCACGGCGGGTTCACGGCGTTCGTCGAGGGCTGGGCGCTGTATTCGGAGAGCCTCGGCGAAGAGATGGGCTTCTATGCCGACCCGTACTCGAAGTTCGGCCAGCTGACGTACGAGATGTGGCGCGCCGTCCGCCTCGTCGTCGACACGGGGATGCACGCTTTCGGATGGAGCCGGCAGCGGGCGATCGACTACATGAAGGCGAACACGGCGAAGACCGAGCACGACATCACCGTCGAGATCGACCGCTACATCGTCTGGCCGGGCCAAGCCCTCGCGTACAAGACGGGGGAGTTGAAGATCAAGGAGCTCCGCGCGCGCGCGCAGAGGGAGCTCGGTGAGCGCTTCGACCTGCGGAAGTTCCACGACACGGTCCTCCTCGCCGGCGCCCTGCCGCTCGATCTCTTGGAGAACCGCGTGGACGGGTGGATTGCGAAAGAAAAAGCGGGAACGCCGAAGGTCACCCCGCGGGCCGCTTCCGACAACTGAGTCCGTCCTCAGGCGGTTAGCGTCGGGCCCGAAACTGTCTGACCGTTCGGTCAGATAGAGTCTCCTTTCTTTCTCAAAACAAAGAGGCTTAGACTGCTCCTGAAATGGAACGGCCACAGGTTTTTCCGGCGCCGGAGCTCACGCTCGCACACGTCGCCCTGACGGTGAACGGCGAGAGGGTCGAAGTGGCGTTTTCGCCGCACAAGACCCTTCTCGAAGTGCTCCGCGAAGACCTGCGGTTGACGGGCACGAAGCACGGCTGCGAGCTCGGGGAGTGCGGAACGTGCGCGGTTCTGGTGGACGGGAAGCCCGTGCTTTCGTGTCTCTACCTCGGGCTGGAGTGCGAAGGGCGAAGCGTCGAAACCGTCGAAGGGATGGCCGGCGCCGCCGGGCTGCACCCTCTGCAGAAGGCCTTCGCCGACCTCGGAGCGGCGCAGTGCGGCTACTGCACGCCCGGGATCCTCCTGACGGCGCAGGCGCTCCTGGCCGCCAACGCGCGGCCGACGCTCGACGAGATCAAGGAAGCCCTCTCCGGGAACCTCTGCCGCTGCACCGGCTACGTGAAGATCTTCGAAGCCGTCGAGCTTGCCGCCGCGTGGATGCGGGGCGAAGACATGCAGCCGCGCGAGCAGACGCTCTACGGATTCGACTTCGACCAGTCCGGTCTACTCCCCGTGGTGAGGACGTGAAGCCTCCGCGCACCCGCGTCGTGGGGAGGCCATACCCGAAGGTCGACGCCGCGGCGAAGGTCGCGGGCCTGACGAAGTTCGCCGACGACCTCGACTTCCCGCGGATGCTTCACTGCAAGATCCTGCGCTCGAAGGCCGCTCACGCGCGCCTCGTACGCGTGGACGCGTCCGGCGCGCTCGCGCGCCCGGGCGTCGTCGCCGTCGCGACGGGCCCGGACCTGCCGATCGCCTTCGGCATCCTTCCGGTCTCCCAGGACGAGCACGCCCTCGCCGTCGACCGCGTACGCTTCGTCGGCGACGCGATCGCCGCCGTGGCCGCAATCGACGAGGACTCCGCGTTCGACGCGCTCGATGCGATCGTCGTGGAGTACGAGCCGCTGCCGCCGATCGGCTCGATCGACGAGGCGATCGCCCGGCCGGAGCCGCGCATCCACGACTACGGCGACCGGGGGAACTTCCACAAGCTCGTTTCGATGGAGTTCGGCGACACCGAGGGCGGTTTCGCGGAGGCCGACCGTCTCTACGAAGATCTCTTCTTCTACGAGGGCAGCACGCACCTGCCGCTCGAGCAGCACGCGGCGGTCGGCGACTTCGGCCCGGACGGCAAGCTCACCGTGTGGTCCTCCACGCAGACGCCGCACTATGTGCATCGCGCCCTCTCGAAGGTCCTCTCGATGCCCGCCTCGCGCGTCCGCGTGATCGCGACCCCAAACGGCGGCGGGTTCGGCGGCAAGTCCGACCCCTTCAGCCACGAGATCGTGGTGGCACACCTCTCGCGCGTCACCGGCCGGCCCGTGAAGATCTGCCTCACGCGGGAAGAGGTCTTCTACTGCCACCGCGGGCGCCACCCGACGCTCATGCGCGTCAAGACCGGCGTGAAGAAGGACGGCGCAATCACGGCCATGCACTTCCAGACCGTTCTCGACGGGGGCGCGTACGGCTCCTACGGCGTCGCGTCCACCTACTACACGGGCGCGCTCCAGACGGTGACCTATCGGATCCCCGCCTACCGCTTCGACGGCGCGCGCGTCTTCACCAACAAGCCGCCCTGCGGCCCCAAGCGCGGACACGGCACACCGCAGCCGCGGTACGCGCTCGA
>DASRPJ010000409.1:0-6320 GCA_035646435.1 Thermoanaerobaculia bacterium
TACGAGATCTGGAACGAGCCGGACCTGACCGGCAACTCCACCTACGGGGTCGGGTGGGACGCGGACGTGGACGCGTATCCGCGCTACGTCGACTACCTCGTCGAAGCGTCCCGCATCATCCGCGCGAAGGACCCGGCGGCCCGCGTCGTCGGCCCCTCGCTCTCCGGCGGCTGGAACTTCCGCACGCTCCAGATCCTGTCGCATCTCGAATCGACCGAGTACCCCGATGGGAACGCGTCGTCGTTCGTGGACGTCGTTTCGGTCCACGCGAACGCGCACGACGACTGGACGGCGGACGAGGCGGCGTATCGGCTCTGGTGGCAGAAGCTCTACCCGCTCCAGCAGTACAACCCGCGCAACGCCGGGAAGCCGATCTGGGTGAGCGAGTTCGGCTGGGACTCCGACGCCATCGGCGAAGAGGCGCAGCGGGACCGCATCCGCGCATTTTTAGTCGCCATGAGCGGCGCGGACTCCCGGCTCGCGCCGTTTCGCATCACCCACGCCTTCATCTACTCGCTCCACATCGGATGCGTGGACGGAGGGCAGGGGATCTACGACTGCAACGTCCAGCCCAAAGCCGTCGTGACTGACTACCTCCAGCCCCTCGGGTTCCCGGCGGTTCAGCCCGTCGTCCCGCCGTTGATCACGGAGGGAACGGGCGCGTTCTACACGCTCCCGCCCTGCCGACTGGTCGACACGCGCGACCCGGCCGGCCCGAACGGCGGGCCCGCGCTCGGTCCCCGCACCCAGCGGGAGTTTCCGCTCGCGCTCCGGTGCGGCCTGCCGGCGACCGCTCGCGCCGTCGCTCTGAACGTGACCGTGACCGGCTCGACCGAGCACGGATTCGTCGTCGTCTTTCCCGGGAACTCCGCTCCCTTCACGTCGACGCTGAACTTCCGCCCCGGCGTGACGCGGGCGAACGGCACGGTGATCGGCCTGACTCCCGTCGGCGCCCTGACCGTGGGAGCGGGCCAGTTCGCGGGCCCGGTCCACGTCATAGTCGACGTGAGTGGGTATTTCGAGTAGGGGGCTGACCCCCACGAGCCCGGCCGTCGCCCAGCATCCCGGCTGAGGGGGTCTGACCCCTCCCTGCTGATTACGCGAGAGGGCTGCAGTCCCCTTCGAGCCACCCGTCATTCCGAGGAGCGAAGGTTTCCCCCGAAGCGCAGGGGATCCTTCGCTTCGCTCAGGATGACAGCCAAGGGCGAAAGGGCTCAGGATGAGACAGGCCTCTTTCTCTCCTTGTCATTCCGAGGCCGAAGGCCGAGGAATCTGGGGCTCCGATACGAACGCGAAGCCAGGGACACAGATCCCTCGCGGAGCCTGTCCTGAGCGGGAGAAATTAGGTCGAGAGGGACACAGATCCCTCGCTTCGCTCGGGATGACAGGCAGCCCCAGCGCCCCGTCAGCTGCGCTTCGCGGATGCGCGGGATCTGACCCGCGGCCTCAACAAAGAGGGATCTGACCCCCGCGCCTTCAAGGCTTCCCCAGCTCTTCGGCTGGGGGGGTCAGACCCCTAAAACTGCGTCCCGATATAGAACGACGTCCGCAGCCCGGACTGCGTGTCCTTCAGGTCCCACAGTTTCGAAAAGTCCCAGTGGAGCTGGAGGCCCAGCACGTTCAGCTGCAGACCGAAGCCGTACGCCGCCTTCCCGTCTCTCAGGCGCCGGTCGCCGTTCACGTCTTCTTCCGAAAAGCGGAAGGACTGGTCTTCGAGTGCCGCGCCGCCGATGTCGAAGAAGACCTGGCCGCGGATGTTCTGGAAGCCGCCGATCGGCAGGATCAGGTAGTCGATGAGCGGGAACCGGTACTCGAAGTTCGCGTAGCCGACGGTGTTGCCGATCTGCTCGCGGAAGTCGAGGCCGCGCAGCGTGTCGAGCCCGCCGAAGTAGTAGAGGTTCGGGAAGTTCCCGGTCGAGCGCGCGCCGAAGAGCCGCACGGCGATGAGCGAGCGCTCCGTGATCTTGAAGTACTTCCGGAAGTCGACCGAGACGTCGGAAGAGAGCGTGGCCGAGTCGCGAGCACCCGGGATCAAAGTGTCGTCGTCGCCCTTCTTCAAGTCGGGTGCGTAGTTGTAGCCGATCGAGAAACGCGTCCCGGAGAGCGGGCCCCACTCCCGGTACAGCACGGTGTCGCCGACGAACGAGACCCCGGCGGTCGGGTAGTTGTCCTCCCGCTGCTCGACGAGGAACTGCTGGGTGCCGTCGTTGTTGCGGACGACGAACGGGAAGTCGAACGACCGCGAGATGAAGCCGATCTGGCTGTCGATCCGGTAGTAGCGGGAGAGCGGGTAGTTGGCGAGAAGCAGCCCGCCCGTCTGGCGGTAGGCGCGGCGGCCGCGCTCGATCTCGTTCCGGCTCTGGTCGAACGCGAGGAAGTAGGTCCGGTCGTCGAAGAGCGCGAACCCCTTCTGGAGACGGTTTCGGAGGTTGAAGTAGATGAACTGGAAGTTCGTGAAGCTGGACAGCGACTGGAAGACGGCGATCAGCCTCCGGTCGCCGAGGTTGTCGCCGAAGACGAGGACGGTGTTCGACACGAAGGTCTGGTCGGTGTTGACGCCGGCCACGACCTGGGCGTCTTCGAGCTGGAGCCGCCGGCTCGCGCGCGGCCGGACCTTCTCCGGGTCGATCGCGACTTCGATCGCGGGCTGGAACGGCGCCTCGGACTCGGGTCCTGCCGGGGAGATCGCGGGGGCGAGCTCGGGAAGGCGCATGACCGACTTCTTCGCGTCCGCGATGTACAGCGTGAACCGGCGCTTGTAGTAGGCGGAGAAGACGAGCTTCTCGGTGTTGTCGCGGCCGATGAAGACGGTCGGCGAGAAAGCCCCGGCGACGACGTTCGTGTGGAGGAGCGTCTCGCCGGTCCCGAGGTTGATCGAGTAGATGTTGTAGATCCCTCCGTCGCGATCCGACGTGAAGAAGAGCCGCGTTCCGTCGGGCGTGAGCGCCGCGTCCTCGTCGTTCCAGTCGCCGTACGTGATCTGCTCGCGCGATCCGGGCGCGGACGGATCGAACCGGAAGATCTTCGCCTTCGTGCCGCGGATCGACGAGTAGTAGATCCACTTCCCGTCGGGCGAGTAGACCGGCGCGAAGTCGAACACAGCGTCGTCCGTCAGGTTGGTCAGCGTCTTTTCCGAAAGCGAGTAGGACCAGATGTCCGCGCGGCCCCCCTTGAGTGCGCGGAACACGACCGTGCCGGAGTCGGGCGAGAAGGCCGGGTTCAACTGCTGGTCGAGCTCCGGCATCTCGATCCGCTCCCGGATCCCTCCGTCGAGCGCGTTCAGGAGAAGGAGCTCGCGTCCCCTCTCGCGTCGCGCGAACACGGCGACGCTGTTCCCGTCCGGTGAAACGGCGAGGTCCGCGCCGCCGAGCGGCCCCGTCGTCAGCCACTGGCTGACGATGTACTCGTATCGGGTCGTGTACCCCTTCGTGAGGTTCCGGTAGAGCTTCCGGTCGCGGTTCGACAGAACGACGACGTCCGTGTCGTCCTTGATCGTCGAGATCGCGGCCACGAAGTCGCCCGACGGGTACGCGCGCGGCGAGATCTCGGCGGACTCGTCCTCTTCCTCGAGCTTGAACCGTTCGCCGAAGTCGATCGGCTCGCCCTTCTCGGTCAGGATCTTCACGTACTTCTGCCGCAGGTAGCGACGGAACTTGACGTCGAAGTCCTCGGCGTCGATGTTGAACGACCGCCGGATGACCCTCTCGACGTTGCCGCCGATCTGGTTGCGGAACTCGAAGACGAAGTCGCGCACCGAGTCCTTGCCCCACTCGGCCTCGATGAAGTCGAAGACGGCGTGCCCGAAGCGGTAGGCGAAGAACCCGAACACGCCGGTCTGCGCGATCTCCGGGACCTGGTCGGCGAGCACCGCGTCACGCAGGATCATCCGGTCCTTGTTGTCCTCGTCCTTGCTGAAGTAGGAAGCCATGCCTTCCGTGAACCACTGCGGCGCGTTCGTCGTGGCCGCGCGGATGAAGTTGCCCCCGAAGAGGATCTCGAACTGGAACACGTGGGTGAGCTCGTGCGCGATCAGCTGCTGGAGCTTCTCGTCGGTCATGTCGATCGGCAGGACCATCCGGTTGCGGGACGGGAGCGCGAACGCGCCGACCCCCTCCGGGATGAAGTTCAGGATCGTGTTCGTCTGCTCGAAGTCCGCGTGCGACGCGTAGTAAATGAGGTTGATCGCCTTCGGGATCTGGTAGTTCAGCGCGCGCGAAATGTCGTCGTAGGCGCTCTCGGCGAAAGAGGCGACCTTCGCGAGGGCATGCCGCTCCGACTCGTAGAAGTAGATGGTGAAGTGCGTCGAGCGGTAGATCTTCCAGTCGAACTTGTCGTAGACGATCTTGTTCTTGCCGAACTGCTGGGCGGACCCCTGGGCGGCGGCGCACAGGAGGAGAGTGAGCGCGATCGCGATCTTCTTCATGTCGCCTCGTTCGATAGGGAGGAAATCAGTCGGTGAAGATGTACCGTTCCGCCTCCCGGTCGCGGGCGACGAAGAGGTTCAGGATCTGGTTCTCGAGCGAGAACAGGTTCTCGAAGAGTCCCTGCAGCTCGTCCGCGCGGCGTCCGCCCGTCTGACGGAAATCCTTGAACTGGTCCTGGAGGATCTTCTCCCCGGAGCGGCCGTCGAAAACGAGGAACACGATGTCGAACAGGAACCCGGTCTGCTCGACGTAGACCTGGCGGTAGTAGGTGCGGCCGTCGATGGGGGAGACGTACTCCTCGGTCTTGTAGCCGGACCGGTCTTCCACGCGGAACTCGAGGCTTCCCGAGACGATGATCTCCGCCCCGGTCTCGGCGCCGAGAGCGCGCCAGTACTCCGTCGAGCGTCCGAGCTCGGAGAGGTTCTGGCTCGGAAGCTTGCGGTCTCCCGGAAGCTCGACGACCTCGAGCTTGGTCTTCTTCTCGATCTGCTTCTTCAGGAACCGCTGGAACTCCGCCTGGAGGTCCACGTTCTGGAGGCGGCGGTCGCGCGCCTTCTCCGCCTCGGTCGCGATGACGAAGGGCGCGAGCGCGATCTTCTCGTTGCCGCGCAGAGGGAGTCGCGGCTTCAAGGGAAGCTTCAGCTTGACCTGGGTGACTCCCGCGAACGCGGGGAGGGCGGTCAGGACCGCCACGAGAACGAGAGCGAAAACGCCCGTCGCCCGGGAGCGCTTCTCCCTCTCCCCTCCGGGGAGAGGGTCGGGGTGAGGGCTGTTACGTGCCACCGGTCGCCTTTCCCGTCGTGCGGGTGTAGGAGGTGTAGAACTCGGCGAAACGCGCGTAGTTGCGTCGGATATACGTGTCGCCGGGATCGAGCTCGAGCGCTCTCTTGTACTCCGCGAGCGCCCGGGCGAACTCGCCGCCCGCTTCGAGGGCCACGGCGAGGTTGTTGTGGGCCCGGGCGTTGTTGGGCTCCTTCTGGACCGCCCTCTCGAACCGGAAGGCCGCCTCGCGCCAGAGGCCGCGGCGGGCGACGTCGCTTCCGAACGCAATCTGAGTCTCCGCCTTTTCGGGCCGGGAGTACGAAGTGCATCCCGACAGGATCAGAACGGCCCCGAAGGCCACTAGCGCTCTGTTCAACGTTGCATCCCGTGCTCCCTCAAGGGGTCGCTATTATAGGAAAGCCGTTTCGCCGCCGCCGTATTTCGTGGTCCTCACACCCTTTTGATGCGCCGGCCGCCCTTTTCCCCTCAAGAAAAGGTGAAGAAGAGCGGGAAAAAGAGGCCGCGGCGCCTCCAGGAAGGCTTTCGGAAGAATAAGTTTTAGGGATGCATGGAATCGCTCTCGCTCGTCGGGTGGCCCTCTCCTGGGCCCGTTCCCGGGAGCTCACGCCCCAGCGGGTCTGGCCCGTACTGCGGGAACGGGGGGGTCTCGAAGACTTCCTGTCGGCGGGGGAGGAGGAGCTCGCCGGCCGTCTGGGATCTCACGGCCGGGCCCGGGCGGTCCTCGCCGCTCCCCGCGACTCCGAGGCGGAGCGGTGGGGCGCTTCCATCGAGGGCGCCGGCATCCGCATCGTCACGGCGTTCGACGAGGAGTACCCCGCGGCGCTCGCAGAGATCCCCGATCCCCCGTTTCTCTTCTTTGCTGTCGGACGCCTCGAGCGGCTGAAGCTTCCCGCGGTCGCGATCGTCGGGTCGCGCAACGCCACTCGATACGGGCGCGACGTCGCGGCGCGGCTGGCGCGGGACCTGTCCCTGGCCGGCGTGACGATCGTCTCCGGCTTCGCGCGCGGCGTGGACGCGGCCGCGCACGAGGCCGCGCGGGAGGGACCGGGGGGCACCGTCGCGGTCCTCGGTTGCGGCGTCGACGTCGACTATCCCCGCGAGCACTCCCGGCTG
>DASRPJ010000410.1:0-8226 GCA_035646435.1 Thermoanaerobaculia bacterium
ACCGCCGCGCGTCGCCCGCTTTCCGGCGCAGCCTCGCGAGCCACGCACCGAACGCCTCGAGGTCGCGCCGGTAGGCGTCGACGCTCGCGCGGGAGAGCCCGCGCTCGACCGCGAGGTGGTCGAGGTACGTCGGCAGCGTGCGGGTGAGGAAGGCCGAAGCGGGAGCGGGAGACTTTTCCGTCAGCGGGCGGCCGTCGCGGGCGTGAGCCCGTGGACGAGCGACAGGATCTCCTCGTCGGTCAGGATGCGGTCGCTCTCCTTCGCCCGCTGAAAGATCGCTTCGACGAGCTCCGGCTTCGACGCGATCCCGTGGTCCTCGAGCCAGCACTGGACGTTCGAGATCCCGCTCATGGGGCCCACCTCGATCGTCTGCCGGCGACCGACCATGCTCGCCGGGACGCCCGAGTAGACGCGGTCGGCCAGCCACTCGTCTCCCTTCTTGCGCGCCTTGATGATCGCCGCCGCGTGCACGCCCGTCCCGGTCCGGAAGGCGTCCTTGCCGACGATCGGGTAGTTGTCGGGGATGGGGACGCCGGTCGCGCGCGACGCGAGCTCGCAGTACTCGTGGAGCTTCGTCAGGTCGCGGTCGATCCAGCCGAGCAGCTGGAGGTTCACGAGGAGCTGGTCCATCGGGGTGTTGCCGACGCGCTCCCCGATGCCGATCGCGCAGGCGTGGACGCGGTGCGCGCCCGCTTCGAGCGCCCACAGCGAGTTCTGCACGCCGAACCCGCGGTCCTGGTGCCCGTGCCAGTCGATCTTGGCCTCGGGCTTGACCTCGTCCACGATCTTGCAGACGAACCGGATCAGGTTCTGGACGCCGTTCGGCGTCGCGTGCCCGACGGTGTCGCAGACGCAGATGCGCTCCGCCCCAGCGCGCAGCGCGGCCGTGTAGAGCGCGCGGACGTGGTCCGGGTGTGCGCGCGACGTGTCCTCGGTGACGAACATGACGGGGAGACCCTCGCGCACGGCGAGCGAGACCGCGTTCTCCGAGAGCCGGAGCATGCGGTCGAGGTCCCAGTCCTCCGCGTACTGGCGGATCGGCGAAGAGCCGATGAAGCAGGAGACTTCGATCGGGATCCCGACCTTCTGCGAGATCTCGATGATCGGGAGGATGTCCGCCTCCACGGTGCGCGCCGCGCAGTTCGGCCGGATCTTCATCCCGCTGTCGACGATCTCGCGCGCGAGCCGCGTCACCGTCGCGACGACGTGCGGCCCCGCGCCCGGGAGGCCGATGTCCGCCGAGTCGATGGAGAGCGACTCCATGAGGTGGAGGAGACGCAGCTTCTGGTCGATCGGCGGGCTCTTGACCGACGGGGACTGCAGCCCGTCGCGGAGCGTCTCGTCGTCGAGCTCGACCTTGCCGCGGGCGGGAAAGACTGCTCCGCCCGCCTTGTTCCAGTCGTAGATGAGGTCGGACTCGGGAGGATGCACGGGTTTCAGATTTTATCAGGTGTCCGGTTTCTCTACCGCCCCGTGAACTTCGCCGGCCGCTTCTCCAGGAACGCCCTCATCCCTTCCTTCATGTCCTCCGTCGCGGCGCAGAGACCGAAGAGCGTCGCCTCGAGGACCTGGCCCTCGGCGAGGGGCATATCGAGGCCCCGCCGGATCGCCTCGAGGGCGTAGCGGCAGGCCACCGGCCCGTTCGCGACGATCCTCCGCGCCATGTCGATCGCCGCGGAGAGCGCCTTCCCCGGCTCGACGACGTGGTTGACGAGCCCGATGCGCTCCGCTTCGACGGCGGTGAGGCCTTTGTCGGACGTCAGCACGAGCTCGAGCGCCCGCGCGCGGCCGACGTGCCGGGCGAGCCGCTGCGTCCCGCCGTAGCCGGGCAGGATTCCGAGCGACGTCTCGGGCAACCCCATGCGCGCGTTCTCGGAGGCGACCCGCAGCGTGCAGGCCATCGCGAGCTCGAGGCCTCCGCCGTACGCGTACCCGTTGATCGCCGCGATCGTGGGGACGGGAAGCCGCTCGATCCGGTCGAGGAGAGCCTGGCCGCGGCGCGAATGCTCGCGCCCTTCGACGGGAGTGAGCTTCGCGAGCTCTCCGATGTCGGCGCCCGCGATGAACGACTTTTCGCCCGCGCCGGTGACGATCAGGCAGCGAAGCGACTCGAGCGACTCGGCGACCTCGATCTCGCGCGAGAGCTCGTTCAGGACCGCGGAGTTCAACGCGTTCAGCTTTTCCGGACGATCGACGGTGAGGACGCGAATCCCGGTTTCGGGCTCGTCGACCTTCACGAATCCGGCGCTCACGAGCCGTACTCGTAGAAGCCGCGTCCCGACTTTCGCCCGTACCGGCCCGCGAGGACCATCCTTTTCAGGAGCGGCGGCGGCGCGAAGCGCTTCTCCCGGTACTCGTTGAACATGATTTCCGCGATCGAGTACGTCGTGTCGAGCCCGACGAAGTCGAGGAGCTTCAGCGGCCCCATCGGGTGCCCGCAGCCGAGCTCCATCCCCCGGTCGATGTCCTCGCGGCTGCCCACGCCTTCCTCGAGAGCCCGGACGGCGTCGAGCAGGTACGGGACGAGGAGGCGGTTGACGACGAACCCGGAGTTGTCGTGGGCGCGAATCGGTTCCTTGCCGAGGGACTTGGCGAACTCGAAGACCGTGTCCACCGTTTCCTCCGACGTCGCGATGGTGCGGACGACCTCGACGAGCTTCATGACCGGCACGGGGTTGAAGAAGTGGAGACCCGCGAACCGGTCGGGGCGCCGCGTGGCGGCGGAGAGCTCCGTGATGGTGAGCGACGACGTGTTCGAGCAGAAGATCGCGGTATCGCCGCAGATCGCGTCGAGCGCGGCGAACGTCTCCTTCTTCAGGGCGAGGTCCTCGACGACCGCCTCGACCACGAGGTCGCACGCCGCGAGATCCTCGAGCCGCGTCGTCGTCGAGATCCTCGCGATGGCGGCGTCCCGGTCGGCGCCCGGGAGCTTGCCGCGGTCGACGGCCTTGGCGAGGGAGCCCTCGATCCGGCCCTTGCCCTTTGCCGCGAGGTCCTCGGAGACCTCCCGGACGATCGTGTCGTAGCCGGCGCGGGCGCACACCTCCGCGATCCCCGATCCCATGAGCCCGCCCCCGAGAACGCCGACCTTGCGAATCTTCATGTCTCTTCACCGCCTTTCGCGGAGTCGTCTTCCATCCCGTCGAAGATCGTCGACGTGACGGGCTCGAACTCCTCCGGCTCCCCTTCCCCGCAGAACTCCGCGACGGTGAGCTCGCGCGTGAACGCCGGTCCCACGAGCGCGTTCAGCGCGGAGTTCGGCGCCCGGACGATCCACTCCTTGTCGAGCCAGTAGGTGAGGGACTGCCGGCAGAGGTCGCCGTCATTCAGCGTCGCGAGGAGCGCGTTCAGATCGCCCCAGCCGTTCATCGTCAGCTCGCGCAGGAACTCCTGGACCGCGGCGGTCCGAACCGGAAAGGAGAGGATTCTTTCCGTCCAGGGCAGCACGACGTTACGCGCGCCGGTGACGGAAGAGGCCGTTCACGCCACCGACTCGAGCACGACGGCGATGCCCTGTCCCCCTCCGATGCAGGCGCCGGCGACGCCGTACCGCTCACCCCGGCGCCGAAGCTCGCGCGCGAGGGTGAGCGTCAGCCGGGTTCCCGTAGCCGCCAGCGGATGCCCGAGGGCGATCGCTCCCCCGTTGACGTTCAGCTTCTCCCGATCGAGGCCGAGCTCGCGGACGACCCCGAGGATCTGTCCCGCGAAGGCCTCGTTGATCTCCCACAGGGCGACGTCTTCGATCGTCAGTCCGGCGCGCGCGAGCGCGGCGCGGGAGGCCGGAGCGGGACCGATCCCCATGAGCTCGGGCTCGCACCCGACGACCGCCCACGAGACGAGCCGCGCGAGCGGTTTCACGCCGCGCGCCTTCGCGTTTTCCGCCGTCGTCACGACTACGGCGGCCGCGCCGTCCACGATTCCGGAGGCGTTGCCCGCCGTGACCTGCCCTTCCTTGCCGAACGAGGGGGGCAGCTTCGCGAGCGCTTCGAGAGTCGTATCGGGCCGCATGTGGTCGTCGCGCTCGACGACGATCTTCTTCCGCCCGTCCTGCGCCTCGACCGAGACGACCTCTTCGGCGAGCCGGCAGGCTCCCCATGCGGCCGCGGCGCGCTGCTGCGAGGAGAGCGCGTACTCGTCCTGCTCCTCGCGGGTGACCCCGTATTTGGCCGCCACGCGGTCGGACGTCTGAGCCATGTAGAGGCCGGACCAGCTGTCGAGAAGCGCGACCATGAGGGAATCTTCGAGCTGGCCCTGACCGAGCTTCAGGCCCCGCCGCGCGCCGCGGATGACGTGGGGCGCCTGGGACATGTTCTCCATTCCGCCGGCGAGCACGGTCGTCGCCTCGCCGAGGAGGATCCGGTGGGCGCCCTGGACGATCGACTCGAATCCCGAGCCGCACAGCCGGTTCACGGTGAGCGCGGGGACCTCTTTGGGCACGCCCGATTTCAGGCCGACGTGCCGGGCGCCGTAGATCGCGTCGCCCGACGTCTGGAGGGCGTTGCCGAAGATGACGTGGTCCACCTGCGCCGGGTCCGTGCCGGAGCGGGCGAGCGCCTCTTTCGCCGCCACGACTCCCAGGTCGATCGCCGAGATCCCGGAGAAGACGCCGTTGTACTCGGCCATCGGGGTCCGGGCCCCGTCGACGATCACGACCTCCGAATTCGAGCTCACGTCTTTATCTATACCACGCGGATGCAGATGGTTTCGTCAGATCCAGAAGGCCTCGTGGAAGCGCCGGCGCACCGCGTTGAAGTCCGTCCCGCGGGCGCCCGGGTGGATGCGGTTCGTCAGGAGGACGACGATCCTTCCGCGGCCCGGGTCGATCCAGACGGACGTGCCGGTGAAGCCGGTATGTCCGAACGCGGACGCCGGCATCGCGGGGACCGCCGAGCCGGCGCCGCGGCTCCCCTGCCACGCGAGCCCCCGCGCTTCGAGGAGGGCCGGCGTGCGATCGAAGGTCAGCCGGCGGCGCGACGGGTCGAGCCACGGGCGGGAGAGCTCCCACACGTCGCGCGCCGTTCCGAAGAGGCCGGCGTTCCCCGCGACGCCGCCGCGGCGAAACGCGTTTCCGTCGTGGACCTCCCCCCACACGACGCCCGTGCGGAAGCGCGGATACGAGACGCCCATCTCCCCCGCCATCCCCCGCTCGGTCGCATCGTCCGACTCCGTGGCCGCGGTGCCTTCGCGTCCCGGAAGGAACGCGGCGCCGCCTCCCGCCGGGCCGCGGACGAGATCGGCGAACGCGGCGTCGAGCGGCGCGGAGAAGTGCGCCTCGAGCACGTCCCCGAGCACGAGGAAGTTCAGGTCGCTGTACGTGACGCGTTCGCCGGGACGATTCTCCGGCTCGATCCTGCCGAGCGTCCGGCGGTATGCGACAGGACCCTCCCCCCACGCGTACAGCGGGAGCCACGCGGGCAGCCCGGAGGTGTGCGTCAGAAGCGTTTCGATCGTCACGCCTTCGAAGCGGGTCGCCTTCCACTCGGCAAGGTATCGGCCGGGCGGAGAGGAGAGGTCGAGATGCGGGAGCGCCGCGGCGACCAGCGCGCCGGTCACGAGAGGCTTCGTCAGGCTCGCGAGGTCGTAGACGGTGTCCGGGGTCGCCGGGATCTTCTCGGGAAGGACGACGGCGTCGCCCGCGGCGGCCACCTCGAGGACGGCGTCGCCCGTCCCGAGCAGGGCGACCCCGCCGGGGAAGGATCCCGCGTCGACTTCCGTCGCGAGAAAGGTCTCGAGCTCGGTCAATCGAGGACGGCTTCGAGCTCCGCCCGCCGGTTCCCGACGGTGCGGGCGTTCGCCGCCATGTCGCTCGGAAGGGGATCCGGGCTCCGCATTCCCGCCCGCTCCCGCTCGAGCGCCGCGATCTGCGACCGGATCGTCCGCGCCGTCTCGGGATCCCGCACGCTCTCCAGGGTCTTCCGCAGCGAGGCGATCGTCCGATCGTACGTGCCCGCCGCCGCGGCGCGGACGCGGGCCTCGTCTTGCGCGACGAGCGCTTCGATTATCCTCGCGCGGACCCACGCGAATTCGTCCGGATCGATGCCGAGCGCCCGTGCCGCGTCCGCCTCCGAACGGTCCTTCGCCGCGCGGCGGACCTTCACGTAGAGGTCGAGGTGCCGGGCGGTCAGGAGCCGGTCGGTCGGCGGAGTGAAGCCGGGCTCGGCGACGAGGGCGGGTGCCGCGCCGCCGCCCCCGGTCGTGCCGGGCCGGCTGTCCCGGCAACCCATTCCGAGGGCGACCACGGCCGAGAGGAGCAGGGCCGACCGGACCGGGAAGCGGGAGAGGTTCACGAGGGCAGTCTACCGAGTCGGGGTCTGGCCGAGCGCCGCTCGACAGGTCCCGGAGCGTTCCACGCGCAGATCCCAGGGGCGCCGTCGTTCGCGTTCCGCTTCCGCCCCGTTTCGACTAAACTTGCCCCGCCACCGAAGGACAAATGCCGCAAGAAACCCCGCTGCCGGAAAAGATCGGCAAATACGAGATCACCGGGAAGATCGGTGCCGGTGGCTTCGGCGCCGTCTACCGCGGGCGGGACCCGTACATCAAACGTACGGTCGCCGTCAAAACCTGCCAGCTGAACGACGAAGAGATCAAGAGCCGGTTCTTCCGCGAGGCGGAGCTCGCCGGAAACCTCCACCACCGGCACATCACGACGATCTACGACTTCGGCGTCGAGAACGGGATCCCCTACATCGTGCAGGAGTTCCTGAGCGGCGAGGACCTCGACAAGAAGGTCAAGCGCGCCGAGCCGCTCCCGATCGGGCGCAAGGTCGAAATCCTCTTCGCCATCGCGGACGGCCTCGCTTACGCGCACGCCGCCGGAATCATCCATCGCGACATCAAGCCGGCGAACGTGCGAATCTTAGACGACGGCTCCGTCAAGATCATGGACTTCGGCATCGCCAAGTCCCTCCAGACCGAGTCGAACCTGACCCAGACGGGCATCACGCTCGGGACGTCGGCCTACCTCGCTCCCGAGCAGATCCGCGGCGAGCCGGTCGACCGGCGGACCGACATCTTCTCGCTCGGGATCCTCGCGTACGAGCTCCTGACCTACCGCAAGCCGTTCCGCGGCGAGCACCTGTCGACCGTTCTGTACAAGATCCTGAACGAGACCCCGGAGCGGATCGAGGACCTCTCGCCGGACGCCCCCGCCTCCCTCGTCGCGGCGGTCACCAAAGCGATGGCGAAGCAGCGGGAGGACCGGTACGAGTCGATGGATGCCCTGAAACAGGACCTTTTCAACGTCCAGCGCGAGGTGTCCGGAAACTCCGGTTCATACCCGACCGCCGCTCTTCCCGCGGACGAGATGGACGCGACGGTGATGACCCCGAGCGGCGGGATCGTGCCCTCCTCCATCACGCCACCCTCGGGCTCGCTCGCGCGCGTTCCCGCCGCGCTCGACGCGACCCCGGCGTCCGGGTCGCTCCGGCAGAAAGCGGGTCTCGAGCTCATCAACTTCCGCGATCCCGACGCGTCGGGAGAAGAGACGATCGCGGGCGCGCGCCGGGTCACGGCGCCGGTGCCCGCGGCCGCCGCGCCGCGGCGGACCCCCCTCATCATCGCCGGCGTCGCGATCGGCGTGGCCGCGCTCGCCGTCGGCATCCTCATGATGAGCCGCAGGGGCTCACCGGAGACGACCGTCCCTCCGCCCCCGGCGGCGGCGACCGGCGCCGCGACGGCCGACCCCCCGGTCGACTTCCCGGAGCCCCAGCTCGGGAGCGAGCCGGGAAAGCCGAGCGCCCCTCCCGCCGCCGCGAAACCGTCGACGGACAAGCCGCCGGCCGGAGCGGACAGCCCGGCCGCCGCGGCGCCCGCGAAGTTCCGCGTCCAGTTCAGCTCGATTCCGGTGGCGACGCTCTCGGTGGACGGACGCACGATCGGCCCCTCGATCCCCGCGAAGACGGTCGAGCTCGCCGAGGGAACGCACCGCGTCCGTTTCACGGCGGAAGGCCTTCCCCCCTACGAGCGGTCCTTCACGGTCGGCGCGAAGGAGTCGAAGACGATCGCCTACCAGTTTCCGGTCGGATACCTGGTCATCAAGGCCGACGCGCCGTGGCAGGGCGCGTCCGTCATCATCGACGGCAAGTACCGGGGAAGCCTGCCCCAGGCGGCCCGCCTCCGTCTCCCGAAAGGAACGTACAACATGACGCTCCACCGCGAGGGCTTTCAACCCGCGACCCAGCAGATCACGATCCCCGAGCGCGGAGAGGCGCCGTGGACGCCGCCGGC
>DASRPJ010000411.1:0-2521 GCA_035646435.1 Thermoanaerobaculia bacterium
CCCGTGAAGGCCTACGAGATCCTCGCCGCCGGCAAGCCGCTCGTGTCGGTGCCCCTCCCGGAGATGGCGCTGCTCCAGCCGCTCGTCCGGCTCGCGTCGACCCCCGCGGAGTTCGGGGAGCAGATTTCGGCGGCTCTCGAAGACGGCGACTGGCGCCGGGTCTCCGAGCGCCGTTCCTTCGCGCGCGAGAACACCTGGGAGTCGCGGCTCGCGACGCTCGCGCCCCGGGTTGCAGACGCGTTCCCCAGAGTTTCCGTCGTCGTCGTCACCTACAACAACCTCGACATGACGCGGCGGTGCGTCGAGAGCCTCTACGCGTCGACCGAGTGGCCGAACTTCGAGGTCATCGTCGTGGACAACGCCTCCTCGGACGGCACTCCCGACTACCTGCGGGATGAGGAGAAGGTCCGGCCGAACTTCGAAGCGATCCTGAACACGGAGAACACCGGTTTTTCGCGCGCCTGCAACCAGGGGCTGCTTCGTGCTGCGGGCGAATATCTCGTCCTTCTCAACAACGATACGGTCGTGAGCCGCGGCTGGCTTTCCGCCCTCGTGCGGCACCTGCGCCGCGACCCGACGATCGGCATCATCGGGCCGGTAACGAATGCGATCGGCAACGAGGCGATGATCCCCGTCGGGTACGACGACGTGGGAGAGATGCCCCGCTGGGCCGCCGCCTTCGTCCGCGACCACGACGGCGAGTCCTTCGACATCTCGATGCTCGCCATGTTCTGCGTCGCGATGCGCCGGTCGGTGTACGAGGAGGTCGGCCCCCTCGACGAACGCTTCGGCGTCGGCATGTTCGAAGACGACGACTACAGCCTTCGGATGCGGCAGGCAGGGTTTCGCGTCGTCTGCGCCGAGGACAGCTTCGTCCACCACTGGATGAAAGCCGCCTTCTCGCGCCTTTCACCGGTCGACTACCAGAACCTCTTCGAGCGCAACCGGGGGCTCTTCGAGGAGAAGTGGGGGACTGTGTGGACGCCTCACTCGGCGAGGAAGTCGGATAGCGGCGAGAATTCGGGTAATGGAAACGCGGAGGGGCCCGGGCACACGGCGCTCGAGACGGCGCGCCCGGCGGCCGCCGTCGGAAGGGAGACTCAATGAGGCATTCGGATCGGGCGAGACGTTTTTCGGCCGCCGCGTTCCTTCTCATTTTCGGCGCGATCTTCTCCGGGGTGGCCTGCCGGGGTCGTGAGACGACCGAGCAGGCTTCCGCTCCCCCGGCGGAGCAACCCGCGGAGACGGCGCCGGAGACCGTCCGCGACATCGTGCGCCTCCATCCCGCCACGGCCGCTCCGGGCGTGGTCTTCAACCGCCAGCCGAACGGGAACTCCGCGCTCGCGGTCGTGGGCACCGGTTTCACGCGGGGCGACCGCGTGCACTGGGGGGGCGAACCCTTGAAGACGGTCTTCGGCGGCGAGACCACCCTGACGGCCGAGGTGCCGGGCACGTTGATCAGTCAGCCGGGGGACGTGACGATCACGGTCAAGGATCCGGCCGACCCGCAGAGCCTGGAGGTCCAGGCCACCTTCCGGGTGTTGCCGGGGGACGGGCCTTGAACCGACTCCGTCCGCCGACGGCGAACACCGGCACTCCGCCGGGAGGCGCTCCGTGGAACCGATCCGACTGACCGGGACTTCGACCGGCGTCGCGACGAACCGATCGATGAGCGGGAAAGAGACCTCCGGCGAACAAGCCGAGCCGGCCGTCGACGCGCGCCGGCTCGGGGAGGCGGAAGCGGAGCTCCTGCACGTGCGGCTGCGCCTCCGCGAGAGCCTCGCCCGGGAGCTGCGGCTGCTCGAGAGGACGATCAAGGCGGAGGAGGCGCTCGAAAACGCGCTGGAGACCGAGACTGAGCTGCGCCTCCAGGTCGAACGGTACGCGAGCTTCCATCGCGCGGTCGAGCACTCCCGCGCCTGGGGGATGATCCAGGCCGTGCGGCGGCTCTTCGGGCGAGCCTGGTGAGCGACCCCGAGCAGACGATCGCCTACCTCCAGGCGCGGGTCGCCGTGCTGGAGAAGCGCCTCGCGGAACGCTCCGCGGCCCTGCGGGCGGTCGCCCGCGACGCGTGCGACGAGGACCTGATCAACCTCTCCCGGACGGCGATGGGCCTTCCGCCGCTGCCCCGCGCCGGCTTCGGCCTGCGTGGCTGGAAGGAGACGACGACTCTCGCTCTCTCGGAGGTCGACGCGACGATGCGGGAGCTGTGGCGCTCGGTGACCCCTCCGAGCTTCGGCGACGGCGAGTGATCGAGAGACACGCGACACTCGTCGTTCTGGCCTGGAACCGGTGGGACCTGACCCGGAGGTGCCTCGACTCCCTCCGGCAGACGGATCTCTCGGGAGCCGACGTCATCGTCGTCGACAATGGCTCGACGGACGAGACGCCGCAGGCGCTCGTCCCCTATACGTCGTGGCTCCGTGTGATCCGCAACTCCCGGAACCTCGGCTTCGTCGGCGGCAACAACGTCGCCATCGGCGAGGCGGACCCGGACTCGGACGTCGTGCTGCTGAACAAC
>DASRPJ010000412.1:0-10432 GCA_035646435.1 Thermoanaerobaculia bacterium
CGAACCCCGAAGGGGTGGAGGCGCAGGTTCTCGCGCGCGACGCACACCGCCTGGCTGTCGGAGTCCACGCCGACGGCGCGCCGCGCCCCGAGGGCCGCGGCGGCGAGAGCGAGGATGCCCGACCCGGTTCCGACGTCGAGCACGAGGCGCCCCTCGAGCGGCTCCTCCTCCAGCGCGAGAATTGCGAGCTTGGTGGACTCGTGCGCGCCCGTCCCGAAGGCGCGGGACGCGGGCACGCGGAGCGCGATCCTTCCGGGCGGCGGCGGCGACTGCGAGGCCGGGCCGGGATCGATCCAGAAGCGGCTGCCGACCGGGAACGGGCGGCTCGCCGCCCGATACGCCTCGAGCGGGTCCGGCTCGGGCAGGTCCGTCACGATTTCGCTGCCGACGCTCGCCGCGTTCAGGGCCTCCCCCGCCGCGCGCGCATCGTCGGATTCACGGTAGAAGGCGACGAGATCCGTCCCCAGCTCCTGGAAGCCGAGCGGCCCGAAGATCGCAAGGAGGCCGAGCACCGTCTCGTCGTGCGCCTTGCGCCGGACGATCAAGCGGGAGTATTTCGGCGTAACCGCTCTACTTGAAGATTCTCTTCGCCTTGTCGAGCACGCTCTTCTCGACCGGCGCGCCGGTGAGCTCGGCGTACTGGCGGAGGAGATCCCTCTCCTTCGCCGACGGCTTGCGCGGAACGGCGACCCCGACCCGCAGAACGAGATCGCCGCGGCCCGACCGGCCGAGGCGCCCGACCCCGCGCCCCTTCAGCTTGAGCTCGCTGCCTGCCTGAGTGCCCGCGGGAATCGCGACCGTCTCGGGATCGCCGTCGATCGTCGGAACGGAGACCTCGCCTCCGAGGGCGAGCGTCGGAAACGGGAGATCCATGCGGACGACGAGGTCGTCGCCTTCGCGATCGAACGCTTCGTGGGGCAGGACGGTCAGCACGACGTAGAGGTCTCCGGCAGGCCCGCCCCCCTGGCCCGCGTCCCCCTCCCCCGAGAGGCGCAGCCGCGAGCCGGTCTCGACGCCCGCGGGGATTCGAATCTCGAGCTTTCGCTGGCCGCGCTGGCGGCCCTCGCCGTGGCACGCGGCGCATGGCTTCTCGATGACCTTCCCCTCTCCGCTGCAGTTGGGACAGGGGCGGGTGATCATGAGGAAGCCTTGCGAGATCCGTTGACGCCCCTTGCCCCTGCAAGCCGCGCACGTCACCGGGTGGGAGCCCGCCGCGGCGCCCGAGCCCTCGCAGGTGGCGCAGCGCTCGAGCCGCGACACGACGATCGGCGCCTCGATTCCGAACGCCGCGTCGGACAACGCGATTTCCATGCGATACACGAGGTCGCTCCCTCGCGACTCACGCTCGCGCGAGGCGCCGAACCCGAAGAGGTCGCCGAAGAGGTCCGACAGGTCGCCGAAACTGGAGGGGTCGAAGCCGGCGAAACCGCCGCCTCCCGCGCCCGCGAAGCCGGCGGTTCCGTACCGGTCGTAGCGCTCGCGCTTTTCGGGGTCGGAGAGAACGGCGTAGGCCTCCGACGCTTCTTTGAACTTTTCCACCGCGTCGGGGGCTTCCGGGTTCCGGTCGGGATGGTGCAGGAGGGCGAGTCGCCGGTACGCGGACTTCAGCTCGGCCGCGCTCGCGTCTCGAGAGACTCCGAGCACTTCGTAATAGTCGCGCCGCTTCGCCATCGGGTTCTCCGCCTAGCCGCGAGGGGTCGCGGCGCCACCCGCGCCCGCGCGAGTCAGCATGATCTTCGTCAGCACCTTCGAAACGCCCTGCATGTCGAAGAGCGCTTCCATCAGCGTGTCGCGGGTCTCGCTCGCCGCCATTTCCCGCGAGCGCGCCAGCGTCTCGTCGATTCGCTCGCGCTCTTCGGGTTCGAGGGCCCGCGCGAACTCCGCGAGAACCCGCTCGTTCGCCGCAATCATCCCCTCGAGGCGGTTGCGCATCTGCGCGAGCTCGCGACGCACGCTGTCCGACGCCGCGAAAGCGGTCGCGTCTCGGATGATGCGGTCGATCTCCGGCTGCGAGAGGCCGCCCGCCGGATTGATCTGCATCCCCTGGGCCTTGCCGGTCGCGAGGTCGCGCGCCGACACGTGGACGATTCCGTTCGAGTCGAGCGAGAACGTCACTTCGATCTGAGGAATCCCGCGGGGCGACGTGGGAATTCCCAGGAGCTCGAAGCGGCCGAGCGACTTGTTCTCCTTTGCCAGCTCCCGCTCCCCCTGCAGCACGTGGATCTCGACGACGGATTGGTTGTCGGCGACCGTCGTGAAGACCTTCGTGTTCTTCGTCGGGATCGTCGAGTTGCGCTCGATCAGCTTCTCGAAGAGCCCTCCGTGCGTCTCGATGCCGAGCGAGAGGGGCGTGACGTCGAGGAGGACGACGTCCTTGATCTCACCCTTCAAGACGCCGCCCTGGATCGCGGCGCCGATCGCGACGACCTCGTCGGGGTTGATCTCGCGCGACGGCTCCCGGCCGAAGAGCTCCGCGACCATCCGCTGCACCTTGGGCGTGCGCGTCTGTCCGCCGACGAGGATCACCTGGTCCACGTCGGAAGGCTGGAGCTTGGCGGAGCCGAGCGCATCGAGGCACGGCGCCGCGGTCCGGTCGATGAGGTCCGCGACGAGCTGCTCGAAACGGTCCCGGGTCAGCGTGCGGTTGATGTGTTTCGGACCGGACGAGTCCGCGGAAATGAAGGGCAGCGTGATCGTCGTCTCCATGGCGGTCGAGAGCTCGCACTTCGCCTTCTCCGCGGCCTCCTTGAGCCGCTGCAGAGCCATCCGGTCCTGCTTCAGGTCGATGCCCGCGCTCTTCTGGAAGTCCTCGAGCAGCCAGTCCATGATCTTCTTGTCGAAGTCCTCGCCGCCGAGATATGTGTCGCCCGCCGTCGCCTTGACCTCGTAGATCCCGTCGCCGAGCTCCAGGATCGAAATGTCGAACGTGCCGCCTCCGAGGTCGTAGACCGCCACGACCTCGCTCCCCTTTCGCTCGAGACCGTACGCGAGCGCCGCCGCTGTCGGCTCGTTGATGATCCTCAGGACGTCGAGGCCGGCGATTCGACCGGCGTCGCGCGTGGCCTGCCGCTGGGCGTCGTCGAAGTAGGCGGGCACGGTCACGATCGCCTCGGTGATCTCTTCGCCGAGGACTTCCTCCGAGAATTCCTTGATCTCCTGGAGAATGAACGCGGAGATTTCCTCCGGGCTGTAGTCCTGCCCGCGGGCGCGGATCTTGACGTCGCCGTTTCCCGCGCGCGCGATCTCGTACGAAAGGACTTCGCGCGCGTGCGCGGTCTCCGGGGCGTCGAACTTCCGGCCGACGAGCCGCTTGACGGCGAAGACCGTGTTCAGGGGGTTCGTGATCGCCTGGCGTTTCGCGATCTGACCCACGAGCCGCTCGCCGTCTTCGGTGAACGCGACGATCGAAGGGGTGGTCCGGCTCCCCTCCCGGTTCGCGAGGACCTGCGGCGCCGCTCCTTCGACGACGGCGACGCAGCAGTTCGTCGTTCCGAGGTCGATTCCGAGGATCTTGCCCATGTCGAGTCCGCGCCGCGGGTCAGTCGCGGCCCTGCCGGTCCGCCGGGCCTTCCGGCTCGTCGTCCGACGCCGGCTTCCTCGACCGCTCCGGCCGCACGGCCACCTTGACGAGGGCGGGGCGGATCAGCCGGTCGCCGAGCGTGTAGCCTTTCCGCAGGACCTCGATGATCGAGTTGGGCGGCGCCGTGGAGGGCTCGGTCGACACCGCCTCGTGGCGGTTGGGATCGAAGGTGCCGGTGGTGTCGACCTCTTTGAGCCCCTGGCGCTGCCAGAGGTCCGCGAGCTGACGCTCGATCAGCAGAACCCCCTGTCCGAAGTCGCCCGTCAAGTCGTCGGACGTCGCATGAGCCAGGGCGCGCTCGAAGCTGTCGAGCACGGGAAGGAACTCGCGGGCGACGTCGGCGAGGGCGTTCCGGCGCGACTCCCCCCTCTCCCGCTCGTTCCTCTTGCGGATGTTCTCGAACTCGGCGAGCTTTCGGAGGTGCCGATCCTTGAGCTCCGCGAGCTCCCGCTCGACCTCCTTCCTCTTCTCCTCCGCGACCGCGACCGCGGAGCGCTCCTCCTCTTCGAGCGCCGAGTCGAGCGACTCCCCCGTGTCCTCGACGAGGATCCGGTCGTCCTCGATCGCCTCGTCGGACCGGTTGCCCGGATCGCGGTCACTCATGGGACACCTCCCGGCGGGCCCGCGTCTCGCGGCTCTCGAGCCGTTCGGTCAAGGCCCGGCCCAGGAGCTCGACCACCGGGATCACGCGGGGATACTCGCGGCGCGCCGGCCCGATGACGCCGAGCATTCCGGTCAGCGTTTCCGAAGACCCGTAGCACGTGAGAACGGCGGAGAGGCGCGGGTCGGAGGTGAGGCTGGCCTCCGAGCCCAGCACGACGCAGGTCTCTTTCGACTCGAGGTAGCCCGTCAGGAGATCGAGGAGCCGCGCCTTCTCGTCGAAAGCGCGGAAGATCCGCTTCAGGCTCTCGACGTCGGAGAACTCCGGCTTGTCGAGGAGCGTCGACGCCCCGTCGACGTAGACGCGGTCCTCTCCGTCGACATGCTCGAGCGCGAGGCGCGCGAGGGCGAGGGCGCGCCCGAGGATGCGGTCGCACGCCGCCTTCTCGGCCGCCATGTCCTCGACCAGCTGGCTGCGGACGTCGTGGAGGGTCCGGCCCGCGTATTCGCGGGTGAAGCGCGCGCTCGCGTCCTCGAGCTCCCGCATCGTGTAATCACCGGCGGTCTCGATCACGCGCGAAAGGACGACGTCCGGCTCGTTGACCTGAACGACGAGGACTTTGCCGGGCGCCACGGAAATGAAGCGCAGCGTCTTCAGCACGCTGTGAAGCGAGTCGGGCGCCACGACGAACCCCACCTCCCCGGAAAGGCGCGAGAGGAGTCGCGACGCGGTCTGGAAGAGTCCGGGGACCTCCGGGCCCGCCGACGCGAGATCGATGCCGACCTGCTCGCGCACCCCTTCCGTCACCCGGCGGTGATGCACGAGCTCGTCGATGTAGAGCCGATAGGCGCGGTCGGTCGGAACGCGTCCGGCGGACGTGTGCGGCTGGGCGAGGTAACCCCCGTCCGTCAGGTCCGCCATGATGTTGCGGATCGAGGCGGGCGAAAGGTCGAACCGCTGGGATTTGAAGAGCGTCCGCGAGGAGACCGGTTTTCCCGTGTCCACGTGGACTCGGATGATCTCTTTCAGGATCGCGCGGCTGCGTGTGTCGAGGCTACTCATCTCTTTGGAGTTTGGCAGTCCCGTGCCCGGACTGCCAGCCTCAGGGTACCGGCCCCTCGAAACACAGTCAAGAAATAGACTGCCGCGATGCCCGACCCGACCGGCGGCCTCCTCGTTCTCGTGGGGCCCGGGCGCGCGGGCCTCGCGCTTCTCCGGTCCTGGACGGGCGCGGGCGGGAAAGTCGTCGTGATCGCCCGCGACGCGTCCGCCGCGCGACGCGCGCTGTCCGATTCCGTCGAGGTGCGGGCGCAGGACGACGGACGGGATTTGACCGGCGACTATCTCGTTCTCGCCGTCCCCGACGACGCGATCGAACCGGTCGCCGCCGCGCTCGCTCCACGCGCCGCGTGCCGCTTCTCCTTCCACCTCTCGGGCGCGCTTTCGGCGAACGCCCTCGCGCCGCTCACACCGACCGCGTCCGTCGGCTCGCTCCACCCGCTCCGCGCGTTCACCGGGGCGTCGGACGAGAGCTGGAAAGACTCCTTCGTCGCGGTGGAAGGGGACGAGGAGGCCGCGCAAGCAGGCTCGCGTCTCTGCCGGACGATCGGCGCGCGCCCCCGCCGGGTCGCCCCGGCGGACAAGCCGCTCTATCACTGCGCCGCCACGCTCGCCGCCGGCGGGGTCGCGTCGCTTCTCTCGCTGGCGGCCCGGCTCTGGGAGAACGCGGGTCTCGACCGGGAGGAAGGGCGCGTGGAGCTCGCCCGGCTCGCCGTCGGTGCCGCGGAGGCGGTCGGCCGGCTTCCCTTCGCGGACGCGCTCACGGGCCCGGTCGCGCGGCGGGACGTCGAGACCGTGAGACTGCACCGCGACGCGCTCTCCGGTCGCCCCGACATCGCCCGCCTTTATGGAGACCTCGCGCTCGAGACGCTCCGGCGTACGGCCGGGCGCGGGCGCGAGGGCGAGATCGCCCGACTTCTCGAGCTCTCCGGGGAGCGTCCGGAGGGGCCGGTGCGCGCTTCTGGTGAGAAATCGGACACTCTCGCGCCAAAGGGCTGAGCGCAAGCGACAAACCTCTCCGGTAAGTCACCGCTGTCCGGGCGGCTCTGTTAAAATCACCAGGCGGAACTGACCCGCCCCGACCAAACATGGTTTTCTTCAACTACGCCACGATGCAGATGGCGGCCAAGATCGTGTACTACGGTCCGGGTCTGTGCGGAAAGACGACCAATCTCCACCACATCTACGGCCGGACCGCGCCCGACTCGCGAGGGGAAATGGTTTCCCTGGAGACCGAGACCGACCGAACCCTCTTCTTCGATCTCCTGCCGCTCGACGTCGGCGTGATCAGCGGCTTCAAGACGCGGGTCCAGCTCTACACGGTCCCCGGCCAGGTGTTCTACAACACGACTCGCAAGCTCGTCCTGAAGGGAGTGGACGGAGTCGTGTTCGTCGCCGACTCGCAGCGCGCGATGAAGGAGGCGAACCTCGAGAGCTTCTCCAACCTGAGAGCGAACCTGGCGGAGATCGGGTTGAACCTGGAAGACCTGCCGCTCGCCCTCCAGTACAACAAACGGGATCTGACGAGCATCCTCTCCCTGGAGGAGCTCGAGGACGACCTCAACAGAGAACGAGCGCACGAGAGCTACGAAGCGAGCGCGATCCATGGACAGGGGGTCTTCGAGACGTTGAAGGCCATCTCCCGGCTCACATTGCGGTCCTTGAAGAAGCGAATGCTCGGCGAAGACCGCGCGACGCCGAAGACCACGCTCGCCCCCCCCGCGCCGTCGGTCGTGCGCGAAGCGCCCGCGCAAGCCCCGATCCGAGAGGCCCCTCCCGTCGTGGAGCCTGTTTCCCTGCCCCGTGAGACCGTCGCGGCGCCGCCCCCGAAGGCGACGCACTCTCGAAAGCGCCCGCCCGCTGCGCCGGCGCCGCCCGAGGAAGGGCCGGCGGAGATCGAGTTCGAGTACGACGAGGCCTCCCGGCGGGAAGTGCGCGCGCCCGCCGTCGTGGTGAGCGAGGAGATCTCCGACGTGTCTTTCGCGGAGACGAGCGAGGCGCCTCCCGACGGGTCGGGCGTCAAGCACGTCCGGGTCGGTTCGAACGTCGACATCCTCGCGGAGCTCGAACGTCTCCGAAAGAACGCGACGTCGCTCTCTCCGGCGGCGCGACCCGCGCGGCGGACCGGCTCGGCGATCTCGGTCGACGACCTCCTCGCAAACAGCCTCAATCACCGCAAGGAAGTGAGCCGGGTCTTCGACGTCCAGGTCCCCCGCAAGGAGCTCGCGCAGGGACAGAACGTCACCGTCAGCCTGCTCTTCACCGACCGGAACGATCGTCCCATCGGTGAGCCGAAGGACTTCTCGGTCTCTCTCGAGACCGCCCAGGACCTCGAAAAACTCCTTCTCAACCTCAAGTTCCAGATCTTCGGCCAGTCTTAGGTTCCACGTGCGCCAGCCGCGCGAATTGACCCCCTATCTTCGCGACCGCGCGGCCTAATCGGCTGGCGTAAGGAAGAGGGCCCTCGCGCGGTCGCGCGACAGGGTCAGTTCGCTCGGCTGGGCAATGGAGTCGGGGCCGGGGGGTTCCGGCTCGTGGCAAAACGAAAAAAGCTTTTGCTTTTGGTTGCGCGGGGGGGGTACCCTTTTCCCAGATGAACCCAAAGACATTGCTCCTCCGGGGGAGAGACTGTGTCGTCGTGTGTCTCGCGGCAGGATTGATCAGCTGTTCAGCAAATCCGCGCACGCCTTCCGCGAAGGGGGGCCCCACCCCGGCCTATCGGGCCATGGTCAAGGCCTCCAGCCTGTTCGAGCTCGGCCGGGTCGCCGCCCTGACGGGTGATTTCGACTGCGCGCGCGAATACTTCCGGCAGTCGATCGACACCCTGAGGCCGGCGGAGGGTCCGGCGCCCGCGGATCCGGAGCTCCTGGCCTTTTCGTACCAGCTCTACGAGAGCGCGCTGCGCTACGAGGCGCTTGCCGGTCCTGCCGAGGAAGCGGGAACGTCCGACGGTCAGGTCGCCACCGAGCTGAAGGAGATCGCGGATCCGAGCGCGACGGCGGAGGCGATCGTCCACGCGAAGGAAGCCGTCAATTCCGACACACTGGACGTCAAGTACGACGTCCCGATCACGATCAACGACTCCGTGCTCAAAGTCCTCGCGGCGTTCCAGAGCGACCTTCACGGGGTCATCCGCCGCGGTCTCGGCCGGTCCGGCAAGTACATGCCGATGATCCAGCGGGTGTTCGAAGAAGAAGGCATTCCGAAAGACCTCGCCCAGATCGCGTTGATCGAGTCGTCGTTTCTGCCGCGCGCCACGTCGCGCGCGAGCGCGCACGGGATCTGGCAGTTCATGCCGCGGACCGGGCGGCAGTACGGCCTGACCGCCAACAGCGTCGTCGACGAGCGAAGCGACCCGGAAAAGGCGACCCGCGCGGCGGCCCGCTATCTCGGGTACCTCCATCAGCTCTTCGACGACTGGTACCTCGCGATGGCGGCCTACAACGCCGGCGAAGGCAAGATCATGCGCGCGATGCAGCGGACGGGCGCTCGCGACTTCTGGCAGCTTGCGGCATCGGGCGCGATCAAGCCGGAGACGCGGAATTACGTACCCGCGTTCATCGCGGCGACGCTCATCGCCCGGAACCCGCTCCACTACGGGTTCGAGGTCGAGTACGAGGAGCCGCTCGACTATGAAACGGTCCTCCTCGACCGGCCGGTTCACCTGAAGCACCTCTCCGCCTCCGACGCGTCTCTCGAGGAGCTGAAGCTCTTGAACCCGGAGCTCCAGACGGCGATCACTCCCCGCCAGCCGGAAGGCTACGAGCTGAAAGTGCCGCCGGGGTCCCGCGCGGAAGTCCTCCTCGCTTTCGCCGGCGCGCCGACGGCGACGTTCCCGGTCGCGAAGCGGCGGCACACCGTCCGGCGCGGCGAGACGCTCGCCCGCATCGCGAAGAAGTACCGCGTCTCGGTTGCGACGCTCGCATCGGCGAACTCGCTGTCCCGAAAGGCGCGCCTGAAGAAGGGGCGCGTCCTCGTGATTCCGGGCAGACAGCGGGAAACCGTGCAGTACGCATCGGTCAAGAAGTCGAAAAAGGGTCGGACGGAGAAGGTCGTCGTCGCGGCCAAGTCGAAGGCGAAGCCCCCGGCACGGCGGACGAGCTCCCGGCACTACAAGGTCCGCACGGGCGACACCCTCTACCGGATCGCCTTGAAGCACGGGACGACCGTCGCCGGCCTTCTCGCGATCAACAGCCTTCCGTCGAGAACGAAGATCCGGCCGGGAGACCGCCTGAAGATTCCGTCCCGCTGACCGCCCCGGCCGGCCTTCCCGGCCGCGTTTCCGGCTAGAATCCCACCGTCCTCATCGCGATCGGGCGCTCCTCGGCCGAGGAGGCGCTCATGCTTGCCCGCGTTCACTCCGCCGTGACCTCCGGGATCGAGGCCCGCGTCCTCGACGTCGAGGTGGACGTCTCCGGAGGCCTCCCGTCCTTTCGGATCGTCGGTCTGCCCGACGCGAGCGTGCGCGAAGCGCGCGAACGCGTGAGGTCGGCGCTGCGGAACGCGGGCTTCCCCGTTCCGTCCGGCTCGGTCACCGTGAACCTCGCGCCGGCCGGCTTTCGAAAGCTCGGCGCCTCGCTCGACCTGCCCGTGGCGCTCGCTCTGCTCGAGATCTCCGGAGTGAAGCCCTGCGACGGGACGACCCGCGTCGTCGTCGGGGAGCTCGGCCTCGACGGGCAGGTGCGACCGGTTCGCGGAGCTCTCTGTCTCGCGCTCGCCGCTCGCGACGGCGGGTTCGCCGAGATCGTGGTGCCGGCGGACAACGGGGCGGAGGCTTCCGCCATCGACGGGATCCGCGTGATCCCGGTCCGGTCGCTTTCGGCGACGGTCGAGCACGTCGCCGGCCGCCGCCCGATCGCGCCCCATGCCTCCACTGCCCCGGCCACACGTTCCGACGCGACGCTCGACTTCTCGGAAGTCCGAGGCCAGGCCGTCGCTCGCCGGGCGCTCGAAATCGCCGCGGCCGGCGGGCATCACATTCTCCTGACCGGCCCGCCCGGGGCCGGAAAGACGATGCTCGCGCGGCGGTTGCCGACGATCCTTCCGCCGCTCACGCGCGGCGAGGCGATCGAGGTGACGAAGATCCATTCCGTCGCGGGAACGCTTCCGGCCGGCGGGGGGCTGATCGACGTGCCCCCCTTTCGCTCGCCCCATCACGGCACCTCCGCCGCCGGGCTCGTCGGAGGCGGTGC
>DASRPJ010000413.1:0-12337 GCA_035646435.1 Thermoanaerobaculia bacterium
GCTCGATCTCGGCCTGGCGCTTCTGGGCGTGGAGCACCGTGGAGTTCAGGCCGTACTGGGAGCTCAGGCCGAAGACGAGGGCGGGGTTGCGCGCCTCGAGGGCGTCGCCGGCGCTCCGCCCCGCACCGGAAGCCTCGTACCTCAGGAACCCGTTCAGCGAAGGGAGCGCGAGGCTCTTCGCGACGCGCACCGAGAACTCGGCGTCCGTGACCTGGTCTCTCCCTTCGAGCGCCTCGGGACGGCGGTCCATGCGCTCCGCGATCGCCTCCTCGAGCCCGGGCTCGGAGACGGGAAGCCCGCTCGGCATCGCGATGTCGAACGGCTCGTTCTCGGGGAGGCCCGCGGTCCGCCGCAGCGAATCGCGCAGGTCATCGAGCGTGTTCTCCGCGTCGTTCATCGTGACGACCGTGGAAGCCTCCTGCTGCTCCGCCCGCAGCACGTCGAGCCGCGAGACGCTCCCGGCGGAGAACCGCGCGCGGGAGAACTCGGTGAGCTCGCGCGCGCGCTTCACGCGATCGGCCGCGAGCTTGAGCGCCTCCTCCTGCCGCGAGACGCCGAGGTAGGTCTGGTAGATCAGCAGAACGGTTCGGCGCCGCGCGACCTCGAGCGCCCGCTCCTGGGCGCTCGTCGACCGCTTCGCGAGCCGCAGGGGCTCCGCCGACACGACGGGGTCGGCTCCCCGCAGAAAGGGCTGCCGGAGGGTCAGGCGGTAGTCGGAGAAGTGCGACTCCCCTCCGGGCGCGTGCGGCTGGCGGTTCACGAGCGCCTGGCCTTCGATCGCCGTCCCCCACGGAAACTGCTCCGAGACGAAGAGCCCGTAGGTGTCGGTGCGCTCCCCCGTCTCGTCGCTCTTCTCGGCCGAGAAGAACGGCGTGACCTGGGGGAGGAAGGTCGATCGAACCGCCCGTTCGTTCCACTCTGCGGAGGCGAGGAAGTCCGCGCTGTTCAGGAGGTCCGGGTTGCGGGAAAGCGCGCTGCGGAGCGCCGCGCCGATCGTCAGGAGTTGCGGTGTCGCAGGTGGGGAGCCCGGCGGCACGCCCTGCGCCCGAGAAAGCGGCGTCGCCGCGATAAGGCAGAGCACGACCGCGACCGCGCGGCGTAGGGGGTCAGGTCTCCACCTGACACGTTGCGTACAGAGTGTCAGGACCACTGCGGGCACGGCGCGAGTCGACGGGTCAGTGGAGACCTGACCCCTTCAGTCGCGCAGCGCGGCGGCCGGATCGATTCGCGCCGCGCGGGCGGAGGGGCGGATCCCGGTCAGGATTCCGACCGCGACGCAGGACACGGCGAGCGTCGAGAAGGTGAGAAGCGAGAGCGTTCGGCCCGTCCCCGACCGGTCCATCGAGAGAAGGCTGATCGCCAGCCCCACGAGGAGTCCCGCGCCGCCGCCGAAGACGCCGAGGAGGATTCCTTCGAGCCGGAACTGCAGCACGATGTCCCGGGTGCGCGCCCCCACCGCGCGCCGCACGCCGATCTCCCGGGTCCGCGCGATGACCGACGCGGAAAGGAGGTTCGAGATGCCGAACACCGCGGAGGCGCCCGTCAGCAGCGCGACGAGCCAGATCAGGCGGTCGAACGTTCGCCGCGTCTGCTTGTACTGCCGCAGGGTCTGGAACGGAGAAGCGATCACGACCGGCCCGTCCCGGAAACGCGCCGGGTCGAGTGAGTGCCCGACGCTCGCGGCATCGGCCGCGGCCGAGGGACTGGAGTAAGAGAGGACCGCCACGTCGATCGGGTAACGGGCGTCCGACTCCTCCCTCGCGCCCGGCTCGGCGCCGAGCGGCACGATGATCGCCCGGTTCCAGTCGAGTGAAGGGATCTCTCCCGCCGCGGCGCTCTCCGTCTCGGATTCCGCGAGGTGTCCGACGACTTCGTATCCGCGCCCGCCGATCGTGACGATGCTCTCGACGCGGGCCTCCGGATTCTGCCTCGCGAGCGCGGCGCCGATCACGGCGTAAGGCAGCTTCCGCTCGGAGTCGACGTCGCCCAGGAGGCGTCCCCGCTCGGCCCGCATTCCGAAGAGTGCCGCGAGCGGTCCGGCGACGCCGTAGACCGGCGCGGAAAAAGGCGCTCCCCGCACGGTCACGGCGCCCCGCCCCATCCGGATCGCGGCCGCGGACCGCGCCGCCGTCAGCCGCCGCAGCCGGGCCGCGTCTTCGGAGGTCAATCGCAGAGGGGCCACCGCCGCGCTCTCCATCGATGCGCGGTTGATCAGGTACAGGTTGGAGAGTCCTGCCCGCTCGAGCGAGCGGATCGTGGCCGCGCGGCCGCGTTCCACGAGCGTCGTCAAGCAGACGACGATCGCCATCGCGAGCGCCAGCGCGACGACGGCGGCGCGCGTCCGTGTGACGTCGGTCGCGAGCGCGTTGCGCGCCACTTCGAAAGCTCGACGAATCTCCGCCGGAGAAAAGAGGAGCGACTTCACGCCGCCGCGGGAATCGACCGCCGAAGTGAGAACGTCACGGAATGTTGAACTGGCAGGCGGTCACGGTTCCCGGAACGGGGACGTTGACGAACGTGCTCGGGCACCTTTCGCCCGCGTCGGTCTGGACCGAGGCGATCGCGCTGATCGTCGAGGGCGTCCCGGCTCCGCAGGACCTTCCCGTCAGGACGACGCGGTACGTTCCGGAGGGAAGGACTCCCTGGAGAATGACCCGTTCGGTCCGGTTGGCGGTCGACTCGCACCCGGCCGGAATGGTCTGACCGACGGCCTGGCCGCTCGGGTTCAGGATCTGGACGTCCACGTCGCCCGTCCCGCTCCAGCTCGCGTCTGCCTGCACGAAGCGCAGCGGCGCGACGGTCGGCGTCGGCGTCGGGGTGGAAGTCGGCAGCGGGGTGCTGGTCGGGTTCGGTTCGTCGTCGTTCGCGGAAGCGATCGCGATGCCGGCTCCGGCCACGGCCGCGGCGCCTGCGACGATCGCCACGGTGCTCAGGCCTCCGGCCGCCCCGGCCGATGCCGCGCCGGCGCTCGCGCCGCCGCTCGACGCGCCTCCGGTCTTCAGGGCCTGGGCGATCGTCACGATCGCTCCCGTGACGAGGATGACTCTCGCGATGTCCCTCTTGTCGAAGCCGGGCGGGTGCGGGTTCTGCCCCTCCCGCATGAGCCCGACCGTGAGACCCGCGCCCTGCGGGCCGACGACGACCCCCTTCGCCTTGCACGTCGTCCCCGGCACGACCGGAGGGGTCCAGTCCCCCTTCCGCTTCGACGCCTGGCGCAGGTCGTAGGCGCGGAGGAAATAGTCCACGGCCTTCGTCTCGGGGAGAGGGCGCGGCAGGACCCCGGCAAGCGTCGTCGGAGGGCCCTCCATCTTCACGTAGTAGTAGTCGTCGGTGCCCGCCGCCCGGAAATACACGTAACCCTTTTCGTAGTCGGTCGCCGGCGTGACGCCGGCGTCCACTTCAGGCGCGAGAACGGGCGTCATGCACGCGAGCGGATCGTGCGCGATCTCGATCGGCGCTTCGGGCATCTGGGCGGACTCGAGCTGCGCGCGCGCCGCGGGTGGAGAGCACGTCAGGAGAAGTGCGACGACGGTCGAGACGGCCGTCCACTCACGCAAGGCTCTACGTCGTGTCATTCGGGCTTGCTCCTCTTGCTTCCGGCGTCCAGAGGCCGGCGGAGGGTGGCTTCGATGCGGCGCCCCGAAACGAGCTCGAGCGTGTACAGCCCGTCGAGGCCGTAGGCGGCGACGTCGTTGACGGCGGTCTCTCCACCGGGGATCGAGAGCCGCCGTTCCAGCGCGACGCGGCCGTCCGGCGCGAGGTACCTCAGATAGACGACGACCTCGTTCGCGGAATGGGCCGAGACGTGCAGCCAGACCGGCGCACCCCTAGAGACGGAAACCTCCGAGAGCGTCCAGCGCTCGCCGTCGGACGTCTCGAAGACGCGCGCGGAGCTCGTGACCGCGCCCCCGCCGGAAGTGGCGGCTGACACCGTCACCTCCTTGATCCTCGTGCTCGAGCCCGACCCGTTCGACGCGATCAGCGCGACCCGGTGGACGCCGGCGGTCGTGAACGTGTGCGTCGGCGACTGCAGGGTCGAGGTCGTCCCGTCGTCGAAGATCCAGAGCCAGCTCGTCGCCTGCGGCGAGCTCGTGTCGGTGAAGGTGACCGGGGCCCCGACGCGCGCGGACGAGAAGGTGAAGTCGGCCACGGGCGGCGCGAGGGAGTAGGTCTGGCTGGAAGCCTCGGGGCCGGTCACGGACTCGTTGCATTTCGCGCGCACGTGGAGCGTGATCGGATCGTTGTTCCCGCGCGGCTCCACCACCGCGCTCGTGCCGGCGACGCTCGTGTAGGCGCCGCCGTTGATCCGGAACTCGTACGAAGTGGGGGTCGGCCCGCTCGCGGGCGGCTGCCAGCTCACGACGAGGAAGTCGGTTGCCGTCAACGGCCCCGTCGGGTTGCCGAGAGGACGGATCGTCGGATTGACCGGCGCCGCCGGCGCGGTGCAGAACGTCAGGCTCGCGGGGTTCGACGTCGCGCCCGTCGGCCCGGGATTCGTCACCGTCACCGTGATCGCGCCGTTCGCCGGAATCGCCGAGGCGGGAAGCGCAACCGTCACGAGGGTGGGCGACACGAACGTCGCCGGGAAGGCCACCCCGTTCACGAAGATCGTACCGCCCGCGACGAACCCCGTTCCCCCGATCGAAAGGGTGAAGCCATCCGCCGCTCCCGGTGAAAGTCGCAGGCTCGTGATCGTCGGCGGCGCGTCCGTGACGACGAGCGAGTAGCTGGCCTGGCCCGGACAGCCGTTGGCGTCCGTCGCGGTGACGGCGAACGAGAACGTTCCATTCTGCGTCGGCGTGCCGGAGAGCACTCCGCCCGGGCTCACGGCGAGACCCGACGGAAGCGACCCCGACGCGAGGGTGAAGACGTAGGGACCCGTTCCGCCGACCGCCGTGAGCGCCTGGCTGTAGGCCGTCCCCACCGAGCCGCCCGGCAGTGTCGAGGGCGTGATCGTGACCGCGGGGCACACCCGGACGGCGTAGGTCGCCACGCCCGTGCAGCCGCCCGCGTCGGTCGCGGTCACCGTGAAGGAGTAGGAGCCGGCCGCCGAGGGAGTCCCCGTGAGCGCCCCCGCGGCGGAGAGCGCGAGGCCGGGCGGCACCGTTCCCCCGGTCACCGCGAAGGTGAAAGGCGCCGTACCACCGCTCCCGCCGAGGGTCTGGCTGTAGGGCACGCCCACCGTCGCGCCCGCGAGGGACGCCGGAGTCACGGTGAGGACCGAGCACACGGTCAGCGTGTAGGCCTGGGAAGTCGCGCATCCGTTCTCATCGGTCGCCGTCACCGTGAAGGCAAAGATGCCGCTCTGTGCGGGCACGCCGGACAGGGTCCCCGTGGGCGAGAGCGTCAGACCGGCGGGCAGCCCCGGAGTCACGGTGAAGGTGTAGGGCCGCGGAACTCCGCCGAGAACCGTGAACGTCTGGTTGTAAGCGACCCCCTGCGACGCGCCGGCGAGGACAGCCGGCGAAAGCGCCACCGGCGGGCAGCCGATCGTCAGCACGTAGGTCCGGCTCGCCGTGCAGTCGCTAGCGTCGCGCACCGTGATCCGGAACGTGAAGGTTCCGGCGGTCGTCGGCGTCCCCGAGAGCGATCCCCCGTCGAGGCTCAGGCCGGGCGGGAGCGACCCCGACGTGAGACTGACGCTGTATGGCCCCGTGCCCCCGTTGCCGCTGATCGTTCTCCGATACGGAACTCCGACGAAGCCTTCGAAGAGCGCGGGCGGCGAAACGCTCAACGTGTCGCAGCCACCGGCGATCGAGATCGTGTAGGCGCGGGAGCCGGAGCATTCGTTCGCATCGAACGCGCGCACGGTGAAGGAGAAGCTCCCGCCGGCGGTCGGCGTCCCGGACAGAGTCCCCGTCGACGACGACAGCGACAGCCCGGGAGGAAGCGCTCCCGCGATGACCGAAAACGAATAGGGCGCGGTGCCGCCGGAGGCGCTCAAGGTCCTGCTGTAAGGCACGCCGATCGACCCGCTCGACAGCGTCGTCGGGGACACGTTTATTGCCGGACACCCGGCGATCACGGTCGTCGTCACCGGAGCGCCGGTAACCGCGGAGATGCCGGTGGCCTCGATCGTGTAGTTGCTGTTCGTAACGCTCCCGGACGTCGCGTTGACCTGCACCGTGAACGAGACCGTCTGTCCCGTCACGCCGGAGTTGACGGTGCCGACGTTCCACGTCACGACGCCGGCTTCGGAGACGACGCCGCCGCCGGTCGCCGAGACGAACGTCGTTCCGGCCGGAACCGGGTCCCGGATGACGACGTTCGAAGCGTTCTCGGTTCCCGTGTTTCCGTAGGTGAGCGTGTAAGTGAGGTTCGACCCGGAGGACACGGAAGCGGGCGCGGTCTTCGAGACGGAGAGCGCCGGCTGCCCGACGAAGCTGCCCGCCTGGAGGAAGACGGCCGAGTCGAGGACGCAGTCGGATGCGTCCGCGATGACGAGCTTGATGTGGTGACTGACGTTCGGAGTCAACGTCGCGGTCGCCGTCAGAACGGTCGTGAAGCCGTCGAACTGGGTGGCAAAGGGCGTGGGGATGCCGAGATCCGAGGGGTCGTTGTTGCGGTAGAAGTTGGAGTTGACACCGAGGTTCACGGTGTTGATGGAAACCGGCGTCGTGGTGCCCGGAATGAGCGCGACGTTCTGCCCGTCGATGAAGAACGCGAAGATGTCGTTGATGCTGTTTACGAACTCGTTGTACTCCTCGGAGGCGAAAACGTAGCGGAAGCTGACGGTGTTGGTCGACGGCACGAAGTCGAACTCGAGGACGGTGGCGTCCTCGGTCGTCGTCTCGCCGGCGAGGAGCGCGTCGAGAGCCGGGTCCCCCGGCAGCTCGTTACAGGTGGTGGCCCCGTCCTGGTTGTTCGGCCCGATCCCGTTGGCGACGTTGCCGGAGGTCAGCATGACGCCGCTGTCGATGCCGAGCCCGTCCGCGAGCCCGCCGGAGAACGTCCCCCCGGCGATGTTTGCCCCGGTGTAAGTGACGTTGCTGACCGTGACGCCCGGACCCGCGAGCAGCTGCGCGAGCTGCTGCGGGGTCGTCGAGGAGAGGTTCGTCACGGTGATCGCAAGAGACGGCGCACCGAGAACGACGGAGAGAAAGAAGGCGACGGCACCGGCTTTTCGCTGCATTTGCGACCTCTTCGGGAAGGGACTCTTCACAGGAGGGAGGAGCGGGTGAGTCGCCGCGGGATGGTCGCGGCCCGGCCCGTCCTCGCCGAGGCGATCGACCGTTCCTCCGACGAGCCGGGTCAGCCAGAGAATCGTCGCTTCTCCCGTACTGAAGGTGACGACACCCGCGCGCACCGCGAACCTGGCGGATTCTCTATCAGCTGCCGGATCGCCGGAGCATCTTTTTTCGGGGTCGCGGGAGGGAGGTCCGCGACGCGATGATCGGATATATTTTCGGCGCCTTGCCGACCCCATGAGTACGTCCCCCGGCTCCCTCGAGGGCAAATACGAGGTCCTCGCGAAAATTCGCGAAGGGGGGATGGGGGCGATCTACAAGGTCCGCCACCGCCTCCTGAACGAGTTGCGCGTGATCAAGGTCATGCGCCCCGAGGTCGCGCAGAGCTCCGAGCAGCGGAAGCGGTTCCTCCGTGAGGCTCAGACCGCCACACGGCTGAGGCACACGAACATCGTCGCCTTCCACGACTTCTTCATCGACGACGAAGACACGGCGTACATGGTCATGGAGTACATCGAGGGGATCAACCTGCGAGACATGGTGCGGGAGTTCGGGCCTTTTCCGGTCTCGCTCGCCCTGGACGTCTCCCGGCAGTGCCTCTCCGCGTTCGAGTACCTGCACCGGAAGGGGGTCGTCCACCGGGACGTCTCCCCCGACAACGTCATGATGACGCGCGAGGAAGATGGGGTCGTCCGCGCGAAGCTGATCGACCTCGGGATCGCCAAGATCGCGCAGGCCAAGGAAGAGCTGACCGGCGCGGACGAGTTCATCGGAAAGCTTCGCTACTCCTCGCCCGAACAGCTGACGTCGTCCGCCCAGATCGACGCCCGCAGCGACCTCTTCTCTTTCGGGATCGTCCTCTACGAGATCCTGACCGGCACCCGGCCCTACGGTGGCGAGACCATCCACGAGATCGTCGCGAACCGGTTGAACCAGCCGCCGCTTCCGTTCGACGAGACCGACCCCTCGGGCCGGCTGTCGCCCGCGCTCCGGGAAACCGTTTTGAAGGCGCTCAGGAGCCGCCCGGACGAGAGATACCAGACCGCCGCCGAGTTCTCGAAGGCTCTCGAGTCGCTCGGCGACGCGGATGCGGATCCGGGCAACGTCGCGCTCGTCGCCGGATACGCCGACCGGGCGATGGCGCTCGCGATCCAGGCCGCCGCCCAGGCGGAGGTCGTCGGCGGGGACCTGAACGCCCCCGTGAAAGACGTCTTTCGGACGGGAGGCTCGAGGCCGTCGGCGAGCGACGTGAAGTTCCGCACGTCGATCGCGAGGTGGGCCGAAGCGACGCCCGAGGCGCCCGGCGACGCCAAAACGCTTCAGCTCGCCAGCGAGGATCCGACGGTCATGCCGGCGCTCCCGCACGACTGGAGCACCGCGCGAACCCGGCCCGTCACGGGACCCACGGAGGCGCAGCCGCAACGCATCGTGGAGACTGCCCGGAAGTCGCCCATGGCGGGCTATCTGGCGGCCGCGGTCGTCGCGGCTCTCCTCGTCGGTTTCGGAATCTGGATTGCGGGACGGGAGAAGAGCGAGTCGAACGCCGCGCTCGATCGACCCGCGGCCGCGACGGTCCCTTCGATCGAGCCCACCGCACCGGCCGCGCCGACCGCTCCCGCCGGCGAGCCCGCCCGAAAGCCGGACGGAAGCCCGGGCTCCGAGGCCGTGAAACCGATCCCCCCGCCCGCCGAAGACCCGCGCGCCGCCGGCCCGCGGACCGCGGAAGCTCCGACGCCGCAAGCGGCTGCCCGGCCGCGGCCGACTTCGGCTCCGCGGGTCGCGCTCGCTCGCCCCACGACCGTTCCGCGCCCGAAGGAGACCGCGCCGGAGCCGGCCGCCGCCGCCGCGCCCGTCCGCACCGGGCCGAAGATGAGCTACTGCCTGCAGCAGGACGACACGGTCTTCAAGCAGGGGGTCGTCCGGGACGTCCCCACCGGCTTCGGCGACATCGCGACCAAAGCGCCCCGGCCCGACTCCGGGCTGATGCGGATGCTCGTCTCGCTCTCCGCCGAGCGCCCGGTGGACGACCAGCCGTTCTCCGTGATCGTTCGGTTCGAAAACGGCGGCGATTCGCGCGTCGACGTGCAGCGGCTGGAGGAGTCCGCGAGCCGGGGCGGGCTGCGGGCGGTCGCCGGCGCCGCCGTCCCCGTCTCGGTGAGCCCGGGTGGGATCAAGGAGCTCCACCGCTATCCCCTGTCCCTCTCGGGAGGCGAGCCCTACAACAAGCAGTTCGTCGCGATCGACTCCAAGGGCGACTCGTGGAAGACGGGTCTCCGCATCGTCCCCTGCGGGGACTGAGCCCTCATCCCGAAAAAGGGACAGATCTATTTTTCAAACCTCGCCCTTTTTCTCAGTCCCAACTCAAAAATAAATCCGTCCCCTTTTCTCGACCCTGGGGCGACTCCGGGAACGGGTCTCCGCATCGTCCCCGGCGGGGACGGTGCCCCCTCTCCCAACGGAAGATTTTTTCCCTTGCGCGAAACTCTACGCTTGTCGTAGCGTATCTACGTTTGTAGAGGAGGTGGGAGTGGTCGACAAGAACGCGGTCCCCGAGCTCGGTCCCGTCGAGTTCGCGCTCCTCCGGATCCTCTGGAAGCAGTCGCCCGCGACGTCGGGAGAGGTGCTCGACGAGTACAACCGCCGGAGCGCGCGCAAGCCACTCGCGTACACCACCGTCATGACCCTCCTGACCCGGCTCGTCGACAAAGGCGTCGTGGCCGTCGATCGAGACCGGCAGCCGTTTCGTTTCTCTCCCCGGGTCGGGCGGGAGGCGCTCCTGAAGCAGCGGGTCCGCGAATTCGTGGACGTCTTCTTCGACGGACGGGCGGCGGACCTCGCGGTGCGGCTCGTCGAGGAAGGCCCGCTTCCCGCCGACGCGATCGAGCGGCTGGACGAAGTCCTCCGCGAGCAGAAGCCCCGAAGAAAGAAGGAGCGCACGTGAACGCGGCCGGCTTTGCGGGTCCGCTCGTTTCCATTGTCGCGACGCTTCTCGTGCACGGAACCGCGCTCGCCCTCGTCGCGTGGGTTCTCGATCGCACGGTTCTGAGCCGTGCCCGGCCCGCTTTCCGGGCGGCCCTCTGGACCGTCGTGCTCCTCAAGTTCTTCGTTCCGCCGGTCCTCCCGATTCCCGCGGCGCTCTCCGGGTGGTTGCCGGAGAAGGTGGCGAGGGTGGCGGCGCCGCCTCCGCCGGCATCGGCGCTCGAGAGCCTTCTCGCGGTGCCCGTGCCGAGGGACGAGTTGCTCTCGCCGGCCCGGCAGGCGGAAGGGATCGCGAATTCCGCGCATCCGCTTCCGCTCCTTCTCTGCCTCCTTTACGTCATCGCGTTCCTCGCCGTCGTCCCGCGGTCGCTCTCGAGCTCGTACCGGACGTGGCGCCGCGTCCGAAGCCTGCCCGAGGCCTCCCCCGACGTCGTCGAGGAAGTGGGATCTCTCGCGCGGCGGATCGGCCTGCGCCGCGCGCCCGAGGTCCTCACTTCACCCGAGGGAACGAGCCCCTTCGTCGTGGGAATCGGGAGACCACTGCTGGTCCTTCCCGCGTCCCTTCTCGAGAGGTCCGATTCCCGATCGCGCGAGCCGCTCGTCCTTCACGAGCTCGCTCATCTCGTGAGGGGCGATCTCGTCGTGCGGCTCCTCCAGAATGCGGCCCGGCTCGTCTTCTTCTTCTGGCCGCCCGTGTGGTGGGTGTGCCGCTCGATCGAGCGCGCGTCGGAAATGGCGTGCGACGAGTGGGCCCTGTCCGCCTCGTCGGTCCCGCCGCGGGTCTATGCCGCGACGCTGCTCGACGTCGTCCGGAGGCGCGATGACTCGATCATGGGTGCTCAGGCCCTGGCCCTCGCCCGCAACGGGCGATTCCTTCAAGAGAGGTTCGAAATGATTTTGAAGCATCACGCGGGTCGTTCTCCCCGCCTCACCCGGCTCGCGATCGGCGCTCTCCTCACGTGGGCGGCGTTCTCGCTCGGGGGCGGCGCCGTCGCCGAGCAGAAGGAAGAGACGGCGAAAGAGGGCAAGGACGTCCTCATCGTCCGTCGGGGGCATCCCGGCCTGCTCGGCCAGGCGGGCTCCCGCTGGACGGGGTTGCTCCTCCTGCAGCCGGAGGCGGATCTCGACCGGGACGGCAAGCTGACCGACGACGAAGCCATGGCGTTCGCGGAGTCGCGGAGCGCGGGCGAAAAAGCGCGGCTGCTCCGAATCGCTCCGGACGCCGACCTCGACGCCAACGGCCTGCTCGAGGGGAAGGAGGTCTTCGAGCTGCTCGACCTCCGGTTGAACCACGCCCGCACCTTCGGCCGCCGGCCCCGCAAGGTAAACCCCACGGAGGCGGACCTGAACCGCGACGGAAGGATCACCGAGCAGGAGGCGCACGAATACCTCGAGAAGCAGCCGCCCGACGAGCCGGTCCAGTTCGAGTGGGCGACCGAAGTGAACGAAGGCGGCCAGAAGAACGTCGAGAAAAAGGTGATCCGATTCGACCCCGATAAGAAGCATTAGCTAGCGCCGGCGCGCGCGACACCGCGCAGGCACGAGGGGCGGCCAGATGGCCGCCCCGACTTTTTTGGGTCAGGCGTGGAGTTTGGCTATTTCCCCCCGATAACACCAAAGTGCACGTCGGCTCACGATCCGCACCGAAAAATAAATCTGTCCCCTTTTCTCAGTACGGGCCGGAGCGGTACGAGGGGAGCGTTCGCATCGAGCGTCCGAACTCCGCCGCGATCGCGGCGTCCCGGCCGAGGCCCGGCACGAAGAACCCGAAGGGCGGCGTCGAGAGCCGTCCGGCCGAGACCGACTCTCCGCGCAGGAACTTCGCCGATAGCTTGCGGCCCTTCGGGAGGCTGAAGCCGAGCAGGCCGTGGGCGCCGTCCTCCACGAGGAGGTGGCGGCCGTTCGGGAAGCCCGCGATCACTTCACTGGCGTTCCCGGGCGGCGTGTGCGCGTCGAGCGTGCCGCTCACGAACAGCACCGGCACGCTCGAGTGAAGGGGCGCGCGAAAGTCCGGTCCGAGGTCGGGGACTCCCCACGCGTCGCAGACGTCGGGAATCGGGAAGTCCGCCATGTTGCCGAGAAGGGCGTTCTTCGACTGGAGCCGGACCCTCTCCCGCCGGGCGGCAGACGCCCCCGAGGCGCACCGCATCGTGAAGTCGACGGCGGGAGGC
>DASRPJ010000414.1:0-25301 GCA_035646435.1 Thermoanaerobaculia bacterium
GGACGGACCGGAAGGTACAGGTCCGCGTTTCGCGTGATCGGCGTCATGCGGGGGTCGATGACGATCAGCTTCCCGCCGTTGTCGCGGCACTGCCAGACGTACTGCGTCGTGATCGGGGCGCAGTCGGCGACGTTCGCGCCGGTGACGAGCAGGACGTCCGCCAGGGGGACGTCGCTCCAGGGACTGGGCGCCCGGTCGACGCCGAAAGCGAGCTTGTACGCGGTCCCTGCCGACACCATGCAGAGCCGGCCGTTGTAGTCGATGTGCCGCGTCCCGAGGGCCACCCGCGCGAACTTGCCGAGCAGATAGGACTTCTCGGTCGTGAGTGACGCGCCTCCGTAAACGGCCACCGCGTCCTTGCCGTGCCGCTCCTGGATCTGCGTGAGCCGCGCGGCGGTCATGTCGAGGGATTCCTCCCACGTCGCGGTCCGGAAGCCCGTTTCCTCGCGGACGAGGGGATCGAGCAGACGATCCGGATGGCTCCCCTGGAGGTATCGCTTGACGCCCTTCGGGCAGAGCATCCCCCGGTTGAACGGAAACTCCTCCCAGGGCTCGAAACCGATGACCCGGTTCTCGCGGACCTTGAGCTGAATCCCGCACTGCTGCCCGCAGAAGCAGCAGTGCGTCTTCACGAGCGCGACGTCCGGTCCCGCCGCCGGCTCGTTCCAGCCTCCGGGCGGCGCGTACGCCAGGTGCGGCCCGTAGGTCCGGGCGAGGTCATCGGCCGTTGCCGGGGGTCTAGCCACCGGCGGTCTCCTTCAAGCGCAGCTGCGAGAAAGCGAGCCCGCGCCGTTTGCACGCCGGACAGAACTCCTGCCAGTTCTTGGAAGAACTCTCGAGGCGGTAGTCGAAGCCGAGCTTCGGAAGCACTTCCTCGAGATCGTCGATCTGCATCCGGGAGGCGAAGCGCTCCCCGCACCGCGCGCACAGGGCGCCCTCCCCCTCTTCGCCGGCGCGCTGATAGAGCTTCACGCCGAGCTGGGCGGGACGCTGGAAGATGTGAAAGAACTTGCCGAACGGCAGATACAACAACGCGGCGACGACCGTGATCGCGTGCAGGATCGACAGGAAGTCATAGAGGACCCCGCGCATCCAGAGGCTCGACGCCGTGAGCGCGAGCCCGGTCACCGAGATCGCGAAAAGGAGGATGAGGGGGAAGAAGTCGCGGGCGAAGATCTGGACCGCGCGCGCACCCCGGTCCCGCATCCGCCGCGCGAGCGCCAGAGCGATCCCGGCGAGGACGAGGATCGCCGAAAAGTCGAGGCCGTGGAACACCATCCAGGAGAGCACCGTGCGAAGCCGGAACGACGCCACCGGGAAGCCGAAGACGTACGTCACGTATCGCATCGGGTCGTCGGGAGGGGTGCCGAAGTGGATCCACCCGAACACGAGCGGGAAGGTGATGGCCGCCGCGAGCAGACAGCCCCAGAAGAGAAGCTGGTGCATCCACCAGCGAGCCCGGGACCGGCGCGCGATGAACGTCTGGGCGACGAGGTGCGTGGCGGCGGCGGAGGCGAGCCGCGCACTGCTCCGCGCGATGCCCTGCCGCCGGAAGAGCTCCCAGCCGCGCCGCCAGAAGAGCCGGGTCGGAGGCTTCTGCAGCCACACCGCGTAGTGAAACGCGGTGCCCCACATCGCGAAGACGCAGGCGAACGTGTAGATCACCAGTGCCGCGTCGAAGTTCTGCAGATTCCGCGAGCCGACGACGATCGCGGCGACGAGAAACGCCGTCCACAGGCTCGCCCACGCCGCGGCTCGAACGCGGTCGGCGGTGCGTGTCCACTCCGCCGGCAGCGAGATCTCCCGATGCCGCTCACGCGGGAGGAGGGTGCGCCGGTTGATGAACCAGAGCAGCACGGCCACGGCGGTGAGGAGGAGAAAGCCGGGCCATACGACGCCCCACCGGTCCCGGAAGAACCCGAGCGCGAGCGGCGGAAAGAATCCCCCGAGACCACCCATCGCGCCCACGAGGCCGGTGACCGTCCCGGTCTGTTTCGGGAAGTACTCGGGGACGAGCTTGAACACCGCGCCATTGCCGAGTCCGAGCAGGGCCGCGCATCCGAGCGCGCCGACCGTGAAGGGAAGTATGGCCGGCCACATCAGGAGGAGGCCGAACGGCGCCACGCCGAGGAAGACGCCGGACAATACGGTCGCGCCGCCGATCCGATCGGAGAGCCAGCCGCCGACGGGGCGAAGGATCGCCGCCAGCACGACGAACCCCGCGGCGCGGAACCCGGCGTCGGCCGCCGATAGGCCGAACTCGTCTTTCAGGAGCGTCGGCAGGTAGATCGAGAAGGCAACGAAGCCGCCGAACGTGAGGAAATAGAAGAGGGACAGGACCCACGCGAGTTTCTCTCTGCGGAGAACGGCGACCATCGCTCCGATCCCGGCGCCCCCTCGCGCGACCGGGGCGTCGCGGGCCGCGAGCGCGAAGACGACGCTCCAGATGAGGAGAAGTGCCGCCGTCCCTCGAAAGACGGCCGGCATTCCCACGCGAGCGGCGAGCGCCGGCCCGAGGAAAACCGCCGCGGATTGTCCGATCGTCCCGAGGCCGTAGAGGCCGAGCGAGGTTCCCTGCCGCTCCGGAGGGGTCCAGCGCGCGATGTGGACGACCCCGACGGCGAACGACGAGCCCGCCATCCCTGCGAAGAACGCGAGCGCGAGGATCTCCCGGTATGTCGTCGCGACCGGGACGAGGAAAATGGGAACGGCGGAGAACGCGAGCAATGCCGCGAAGACCGCGCGGCCGCCGAACCGGTCGGCGAGCATTCCCATCGGGATGCGGGCGAGGGCTCCCAGAATGACCGGGATCGCGACCAGCAACGCCGTCTCCGTCGCGGAGAGCTGGAGGATCTGACGGAAGCGCGGCGCGAACGCACCGATCGCTCCCCACGCCGCAAAGCAGACGGCGAACGACAGGGTCCCCAGGACGAGGTTGCGAACCTCCGGGCGCCGGTCCACTATCGCCAAGCTACGGAAAATCCCACGAGCCCGTCAAGGACTCGTTCGCTCGAATCTTCCCGTCTTCTCCCCGAGTTGAATCCGGAACAGCACGATCGCCCGGCCGTCGGCCCGCGAAGACTCCGCCTCGGAGGCCCGGAGAACGTACGAAGGGTGACGTTCCTGCGCTCGTTCGAGCTCTGCGAATCGGGCGATGAGGACGTCCATCGCTTCCAGTGCCTCCCGTCCTCCGAGCTCGTGGAACCGGCCCTCCCCGATGACGCTCTTCCAGTTGCCGACGTCCTCGACCCGGTCGATCTCGAAGCAGACGTCGGAGTTCTTTCGCATCATCCGGACCTTCCGGCCCTCGGCGCTGTGGCAGTACACGTTCCCCGACTTGTAGGCGTAGGTGACGGGCACGACGTACGTGCGCCCGTCGGCGTGGCAGCCGATGCGGCCCGTGAACTCCGACGCGAGCAGCCGTTCGACCTCCACGGTTGTGAGAGTTCCGAGCACCGGCTTCAGAAAAGAATGAGCGGCTTGATGATGCCGTCTTCCTTCGCGGCCATCATGCGGAACGCCCGCTCGACGTCGGTAAAGGGAAAGCGATGGGTCGTGAGCGGCGAGGGGTCGATCCGCCCCGTCTTCAGAAGCCGCAGCAGCCGCTCCATCCGGACGCGCCCGCCGGGGCAGAGCGCCGTGCGGATCGTCTTTTCGGCCATCCCGACGCCCCACTCCAACCGCGGAATCGGCACGACGTCGCCGTGGCCGTGGTAGCCGACGTTCGAGATGGTTCCTCCGGGCCGGGTCACCTTCACGCAGCTCGCGAACGTCTCCGGGTTGCCGAGCGCCTCGATCGCCGAGTCCACGCCCTTCCCCTCCGTCCGCTTGAGTATTTCCTCGGCAGCGTCGAGTTTCGGATTGCCCACGACGTCGTCCGCCCCGTAGAACCGGGCAAAGTCCTGTCGCTTGGGCGCGTACTCGACGGCAATGACGTGGCCCGCTCCGAGCAATTTGGCGCCCGCGATGGCCATCATCCCGACCGGACCCGCGCCGAACACGGCGACCGTCCCGCCGGCGGGAATGCAGGCGTTCTCCGCGGCCGCGATTCCCGTGCTCAGCATGTCGCAGGCATAGACCGCCGTCTCGTCCGGCAGGTCGTCCGGGATGGGGGCGAGATTCGCCTCGGCATCGTTGACGTGGAAGAACTCCGCGAGCGTGCCGTCCTTGACGTTGGCGAACTTCCATCCGCCGAGGGCGCCGCCGCACTGGGAGGAGAACCCCCGCTGGCAGTTCTCACAGCGCCAGCACGGCGTGATCGCTCCGACGACCACTCGGTCGCCGATCGAGAAACCCGGCACGTCGGAGCCCAGCTTCTCGATCACTCCGACCGCCTCGTGCCCGAGCGTCCGGTTCTCCCGTTCGCCGATGGCGCCGGCGACGGTGTGGACGTCCGACGTGCAGATGAGAGCCGCCGTCGTCCGGATGAGGGCGTCCCGCGCTCCGACTTGCGGAAGCGGCTTCTCCACCACGCCGGTCTGGCCGATGCGGTGCATCACGAAGGCCTTCATCGTGAGCTTCTCTCGTTCGACTTCTCGCTCGTGTTCGACGACCGCGGTATTCATTCTTTCCGTACCTCCGTTGGAGAACAGTCTTTCCGGGATTCGCGTCGCGGCCTGATGCGAACGCATCACCCGCCGGAATCGTCTCTTTGGAGAGCCGACTCGGTGGCCTCAATCGTCGATCAACTGGTAAGCCGAGGTCCAGAAGTCGAGGGTGAGGGCCGGAATATCGAGCCTGTCCGGAGAGCGCTGGGTCATGAGAATTCCAACCATCTCTTCCTTCGGGTCGACGAACCAGGACGTGCCGAACGCGCCGTCCCAGCCGAAGCGTCCCGGCACGCCCGAGAGGTCGCTGCGCCTGGTGACCACTCCCAGGCCGAAGCCCCAGCCGCGATCGTTCCAGAAGTCCGCGAAGAACGGCGAAGCCGCCTTTTGCGCGGGAGTCAAATGATCCATCGTCATCAGCTCGATCGATGGTCGCGAAAGAATGCGCTCGCTCCCGTAGACGCCGTTGTTCCTCATCATCTGACCGAAGGCGGCCATGTCGTCGATAGTCGAGACGAGCCCTCCGGCGCCGGATTCGAAGACCGGCGCGCGCGAGACCTGACCGCCCCGCGCGCCGTCTAACACGACGAGCCGGCCGGTGGAGAAATCGGTTCCGTAGCAGGTCGGGAGCCGGTCGAGTTTCGCCTCCGGCACGAAGAAGCCGGTGTCCTTCATGCCGAGGGGCTCGAAGACGCGCTGGTGTAGGAAGGAGCCGAACGATTGTCCGGAAACGCGGGCGATCAGTACGCCCAATACCTCGCAACCCATGTGGTACAGCCATCGTTCGCCGGGTTGATGGGCCAGCGGAAGACTGCCCAGGCGCTTCATGAACTCGTCGGGCGTGCCGGCAAAAAGCCATTCGCTCAGCGGGAGCCGTGCTTCCGTCATCGCCTTCTGGAGCGGACACGTCGGCGAGAGAAAAGCCACCTCGCCATGGCCAGACCGAAACGTGAGGAGGTCGCGCAGGGTGATCGGCCGCTTCGCCGGGACGGTGTCGTCGAGTGGGCTCTCGATGGTCTCGAGGACCCTCCGATCCTTCAACTCGGGCAGCCACTCGTCGACCGGGTCGTCGAGCCGGAGCCTGCACTCCTCCACGAGGATCATGGCGCCGACCGCCGTGATCGGCTTCGTCATGGAGGCCAGCCGGAAAATCGCATCTCGCCGCATCGGCACCGTGCTGTCGAAAGCCATCGTGCCGATCGCGTCCACGTACTCCCGGCCGCGGCGCTGGACGAGCGTGACGAGACCGGGAGTGTAGCCGGTCTCGACGTGGCGTCGCATCGACGTGCGCATGCGATTGAGCGGCGCGGGGCCGAAGCCCTGCGTTCGGCACTCGCGCCGACCATCTCGGCCTCCGGAAAAGAGCGCCTGCTCACCTTCCGTCGTTCCACGCGCTTGTCCCTCTTCCACCTCGAACGCGGCTACCCCCGTATTCATGCTCCGCACGCTCCTTTCACGCCGAGAGTCTTTCCGGGCTCTCGCACGGGGGCATGATGCGGATGCATCATCCGGAATGCGTTGGGCCAGCCGAGAGTGCCCGATCGAGAGAGGATTTCCGCTGACGGACCCACTCACCGACCCCCAGAAGCCGACGGGGCTCACCGACGAGGAGGCGGCCTCTCGGCTCCGCCAGGACGGTTACAACGAGATCGCGGCCGCGGGGGGCCACGGCGTCTTCACGATCGCCCGGGACGTCGTGCGGGAGCCGATGATCCTCCTTCTGCTTGCGGCGGGGGCGATCTACCTGCTCCTTGGCGACCTGCGCGAGGCGCTCGTCCTGCTCTTCTCGGTTTTCGTCGTCATCGGGATCTCCCTCTACCAGAACCGTCGCACCGAGCGCGCCCTCGCGGCATTGCGGGATCTCGCCAGCCCGCGCGCGCTCGTCGTCCGCGGAGGCGTCCGGCGCCGGATTGCGGGCCGGGAGGTCGTCCGGGGGGACGTCCTGCTCCTCTCCGAAGGCGACCGTGTCCCCGCGGACGCAACGCTGATCGACGCCGCGAATCTGAGCGCGGACGAGTCCCTCCTGACGGGCGAGTCCGTGCCCGTGCGCAAGACCGCAGCCGCCGGTCCGACGGCGGCCGCACAGCCGGGAGGGGACGACCAGCCGTTCGTCTATTCCGGGGCGCTGCTCGTCGCCGGGTGCGGAATTGCGCGGGTCGTCGCGACCGGTCCGCGGACCGAGCTCGGAAAGATCGGCCGGTCGCTCGAGACGATCACCGCCGAGAAGACGCGTCTCCAGAAGGAAACCGACCGGCTCGTGCGGAGGGTTGCCGTCATCTCGATCGCCCTCTGCGCATCGGTCGTCGTTCTTTACGGACTCACCCGCGACAACTGGCTCGACGGTTTTCTCGCCGGACTGGCCCTGGCGATGGCCGTGCTGCCCGAGGAGTTTCCCGTCGTCCTGACCGTCTTCCTCGCGCTCGGCGCGTGGCGGATCTCGCGCCGGAACGTCCTCACGCGGCACCTTCCCGCCATCGAGAGCCTCGGCGCCGCGACGGTTCTCTGCGTGGACAAGACCGGCACCCTCACCGAGAACCGGATGTCGGTGAACAGGCTCTCCGTCGGAGAGTCCGTTTTCGAGGTTCCCGGGGAGGCCGGCGTTCCTCTGCCGAAGGATTTCCACGAACTGCTCGAGCTCGGGATTCTCGCGAGCCGGCCGGAAGGTCACGACCCGATGGAGCGCGCGATCCAGGAGCTTGGGGGTCGTCTGCTTCCCGCCGCCGCCCGCCGATATCCGGATTGGGAGTTCGTGCGCGAGTACCCGCTGTCGCCCGCGCTTCTCGCGATGTCGCGCGTCTTCCGGACTCCGGAAGCGGAGACCGGCGTCGTCGCCGCGAAGGGCGCGCCGGAAGCGATCTCCGCACTCTGTCGCCTGGATGCGTCGGAATCCGCAAGACTGACCGAGCGCGTTCGGCAGCTCGCCGAGCAGGGCCTCCGAGTGCTCGGGGTCGCGCGGGGCGGCTCTGATCTCGCGCGGCTTCCGGCTGACCATCGCGCCTTCCGCTTCGAGCTGGTCGGCCTGATCGCGCTGGCCGACCCGGTGCGTGCGACGGTGCCCGATGCGATCCGCGAATGCCATGCCGCCGGCATCCGGGTCGTCATGATCACGGGCGACTACCCGGTGACGGCCGTAAACATCGGCAGACAGGTCGGTCTCGCAGTCTCCGGTTCCGTCCCGGTCCTGACGGGCCCGGAGGTGGAAAGCCTGCGGGAGGCCGACCTCCGAATCCGCGTCGGCGGCGTGAACGTCTTCGCGCGGATGGTCCCCGACCAGAAGCTGCGCCTCGTCCGAGCGCTGCAAGCGAACGGCGAGGTCGTCGCCATGACGGGGGATGGCGTCAACGACGCGCCCGCCCTGAAGGCGGCGGACATGGGGATCGCCATGGGCGGGCGGGGAACCGACGTTGCGCGGGAGGCCGCCGACCTCGTCCTCCTGAACGACGACTTCTCTTCGATCGTCGAGGCGGTCAAGACCGGGCGGCGGATCTTCGACAACCTGCGCAAGGCGGTCGCGTACATTTTCGCGATCCACGTCCCGATCGCGGGGATTTCCCTTCTGCCGATCCTCCTGGGCTGGCCGCTTGTGCTCTTCCCGGTCCACATCGTGCTGCTCGAGCTGATCATCGATCCCGCCTGCTCCCTCGTCTTCGAGGGCGAGGCAGAGGAAGCCGACGTCATGCGGCGGCCGCCGCGGGATCCCGCCGAGCGCCTGTTCTCGCGGCGCTCCGTCGGCATCGCCCTCCTTCAGGGGGCGGGGGTCCTCGCCGTCGTGTTCGCCGTATTCGCGATCGCGCTCCTGCGGGGCCGGGAAGACGACGGAGCCCGCGCAATGACGTTCACCACGCTCATCATCGCGAACCTGGCGCTGATCCTCACGAACCGCTCCTGGTCCCGCACGATCGCGCAGTCCTTCCGGTCACGGAATGCGGCCCTCGCGTGGGTGCTCGGAGGAGGCACGATGCTCCTCGTGTGCGTCCTTGCGGTGCCGTTCCTGCGGGACCTATTCCGCTTCTCGAAGATTTCCGCCGGCGACGTCGTGGTCTCCGCCGGGGCGGGCCTCGCGAGTATCGCGTGGTTCGAGCTCTTCAAGCTGCTCCGGCGAAGAAGGGCGAATCCCGGGGTGATCGGAGAGGTTTCACGCGACAATTGACGAAGCCGCGACGCGACGCGCCTCGCGCGCGATCATCAGGTTCTCGCGCGTGCGAATGACGAGGATCCGTCCCTGAGATTCCGCGGCGGCGACGTCGCAGTCGGGCTCGGCGACCTCGTTCATGGTCCGGTCGAGCCGCAGCCCGAGAAACTCGAGCCTTTCGCAGACAGCCGCCCGCAGTGAGGCGGAGTTCTCCCCCACTCCCGCGGTGAAGACGAGCGCGTCGATTCCCCCCAGCGCCGTCGCCAGGGCGCCGACCGTCTCCCGAACGCGGTCCGCGTACATATCGAGAGCCAGCCGCGCCCGCTCGTTGCCGCCTTTTGCCGAGGCCTCGACTTCCCGGTAGTCCGAAGAGACTCCGGACACGCCGAGGAGGCCGGAACGGCGGTTCAACGCGACGTCGAGGTCCTCGACGCCGACGCCGCGGCGGAGGGCGTGGATCAGGATCCCCGGGTCAACCGAACCGGAGCGGCTCGCCATCATCAGCCCCTCCATGGGAGTGAACCCCATCGTCGTCGCCCGGGCTCTCCCTCCGAGCACCGCGCTCGCCGAGCACCCCTGGCCGAGATGGCAGACGACGACGCGCAGATCCCGCGCGCCGCTCAAAAGCTCCCGCGCCCGCTCCGCGCAGTAGGCGTGGCTGATCCCGTGGAAGCCGAAACGGCGGACCCCCCAGTCCGTGTGCCATTCGTAAGGAAGTGGGTAGACGTGGGATCGCGGCGGAAGCTTCGCGAAGAAGGCCGTGTCGAAGACCGCCACGTGCGGCACATTCGGAAGGAGCTCTCGGGCCCGGCGGATCGCGGCGATTGCGGGCGGGTTGTGAAGAGGGGCGAGTGAGGAGAGTCCCGCGAGAGCCGTCACCACCTGCTCGTCGATGACCACGCTCTCGCGGTAGAGCGTTCCTCCGTGAACGACGCGGTGGCCGACCGCTCGCACTTCGCTCAAGTCGAGCGAGGCAATCGCAATCTGCAGGTACGCCGCCGGGTCGGCCGTCTCGACGACGCCGGAGTGAAGCTCGCGACCGCCGGCGGCGTCGAAGAGGGAAAACTTCAGCGTGCTCGAGCCGGCGTTGACCGCGAGGATCGTCAGGGAGGTTCCCTCTCAGTCCCGCCAGAACCAGTCCGCGATCTCGGGCGGATCGACTCCGTTTTCGCAGACGAACGCACGATGGTCGGCGATCTTCTTCTCGTAGCGGCGGACGATTTCCTCGGCGCGCGACGAGACGGCCGGTCGGCCGGCCGCGACCTTCTGCGCCGCCTGCATGACGACGTGAAATCGACTCGTGCGGTTGCGCACGTGCATGTCGAACGGCGTCGTCGTCGAGCCCTCCTCCCGGAAACCGTTGACGTCGAACCGATCGTTCCCCGGCCGCTCCCAGCAGAGCTGCTTGATCGCCGCCGTGTAGCCGTGAAAGTTGAAGACGACGGGACACTCGAGCGGAAAGATCCTCTGGAAGCGCTCCTCGGTCAGCCCGTGCGGGTACTTCTGTGGGATGCCGAGAGCGATCAGGTCCGTGACGTTGACGACACGGACCCTCCATTCCGGAGCCTCCTCGCGCAGGATCGCGGCCGCTGCCATCACCTCCAGCGTCATGTTGTCGCCGCTCGCGGCGAGCACGACATCGGGGTCCTCACCGGCGTGGGTGCTGGCCCAGGGCCACACCGACGCTCCGACGCGGCAGTGCTCGGTGGCCTCGTCCATCGGCAGCCACTGGTGCATCGGCTGCTTCCCCGCGATGACGAGGTTGATGTAGTCGGTCGACCGGAGACAGTGATCCATCGTCGACAGCAGGCAGTTCGCGTCCGGCGGGAGGTAGATCCGGTACGTGTGGCCCTTCTTCGTGAGCAGATTATTGATGAACCCGGGGCCCTGATGCGAGAACCCGTTGTGGTCCTGGCGCCACGCCTCGGACGTCAGCAGGTAGTTCAAGGACGAGATCGGCTTGCGCCACGGCACCTCTTTCGACGCTTTCAGAAACTTCGCGTACTGGTTCATCATCCCGTCCACGATCGGGACGAAAGCCTCGTAGCAGGAGAAGAGACCGTGCCGGCCCGTCAGGAGGTAACCCTGCAGCCACCCCTGGCACATGTGTTCGGAGAGGATCTCGAGGACGCGCCCGTCGGGCGCCGTGTGCTCGGTCCCGTCCGGGAGGGGCCACGCATACTGGCGGTCGGTGACTTCGAGCACGCCGCCCAGCCGGTTCGACTCGAGCTCGTCCGGACAGACGATGCGGAAGTTCCGCCTCGGGTCGTTGGCTGTAATGACGTCGGCGAGGTAGGCGGACAGCGACCTCATGTGGCTGACCTTGTCCGCGCCGCGTCTCGCGACTTCTACCGCGTGCCGAGGGAGCGGGGGGAGGTCGAGCTCGACCCGGCGCTCCCCTCCGAAACCTGCCGGGTTCATGGCCATGCGGCGCTCCCGCGGAGGAAACATCGCCATCAGGTCGTCGGCCGGTCGACCGTCCGAATCGAAGAGCTCTTCGGGTCGGTAGGACCGTAGCCACCGCTCGAGCGCGGCGAGATGGGACGGGTTCGTCCGGGGAGACGAGATCGGCACCTGATGGGAGCGAAAGGAGCCCTGGACGCGGTGGCCGTCGATCTCCCGCGGCCCTCCCAGGCCCTTCGGAGTGACGAGAAGGAGGAGGGGCCAGCGGGGTCGCACCAGACGCTCCTCCGAACGGGCGCGGGACTGGATGAGGCGGATCTCTTCGTGCGCCCACGACAGGGCTTCCTCGAGGTCCTCGTCGAGGCTGACTCCGTCGCGCACGAAGCGGACCGCGTACCCGAGCCCCGAGTGCAGCTCGCGGAGCTCTTCCTCCGACATGGAGGCGGAGATCGTCGGATTGGAGATCTTGAAGCCGTTCAGGTGGAGGATCGGAAGGACCGCCCCGTCCGTCGCCGCGTTCAGGAACTTGTTCCCGTGCCAGGCTCCCGCCGTCGGAGCGGTCTCCGCCTCCCCGTCGCCGATGATGCAGGCGACGATCAGATCCGGGTTGTCGAGGACCGCCCCGAACGACGTCGAGAGCGCGTAGCCGAGCTCGCCGCCCTCATGGATCACCCCGGGAAGCGCGGGCGAAAGGTGGCTCGGAAACCCGTAGGGCCACGAAAACTGTTTGACGAAGCGCTCGAGCCCCGCTCGATCGCGAGTCACTTCCGGGTGGAACTCGGTGAGGGTCCCTTCGAGATACAGGTTGGCGAGATTCGCGGCAGCCCCGTGCCCCGGTCCGGTGACGAGGAGAATGCTCGCTTCCGTTCGAAGGATCAGGCGGTTCAGGTGCGCATAGACGAGGTTGATCCCGGGCGCCGTCCCCCAGTGGCCGAGAAGACGCTCCTTGACGTGGTCGGGCGCGAGCGGCACTTCCAGCAGTGGATTCGATTTGAGGTAGATCTGCGCAGCCGCGAGGTAGTCGACGGCGCGTCGGTATCGGGCGACGGTCTCCAGGCCCTCGGAGACGCGACCGGCCGTCGAGTCCGCGGTTTTCTTCACAACGGTGTGGAGCGCGGTCACTGTGTCGTCGACTTTCTCGCCGTAAGGCGAAACGGCCTGATGAAGTTACATCAGGTGTCCGCGGATGAGGCGTGGCCTCATGGATCCTGTGAGGGGGGAGCGGATGAAGGTTCTCGTCGCAACGGATGGATCGCCGGGAAGTGCGGAGGCACTCCGATTCGCGAAGCGGTTGGTGGAGGGGAAACCGGGGTCCCGACTCGACGTGATCACCGTGGAGGGAGGGAACGGTTCCGGGCCGTCCTCGAGAATGCAAGCGCGGGAAACCATCCGGCGGGCTGCTCTCGAGCTCGGCGACGAAACCGTCCAGGCGCGGCTTCGAGTGATCCGCGGGAAACCGGGGGCGGTCCCGGAGGCGATCTGCCGGGAAAGCGAGCGCCTGAAGGCGAACCTCATCGTCGTCGGAAGCGAAGGGCGGGACACGCTCCACGAGTGGGTAGTCGGAGGCACCGCCCTGCGACTGATCTACCTCTCCCGCCGGCCGGTGACGGTCGTTCGGCCGGCTCGGCGTCGAGCTCGCGCAGCCAGGCCCATGTGACTCTCTTTCCCGGCGGTTGATATCCTGCCGAGGTGACGCCCACGGAAACCCTCGAGCGGATCTCGCGAAGCGGGCAGGCGGTGTTCGCGATCGACTCGGCCGACCGCATCATTCTCTGGAACGGGAAGTGCGAAAAGGTGCTCGGCCGGAAGTCCCGCGACGTCCTCGGAAAGAAGTGCTACGAGGTCCTCGCCGGGCGCGACGTGCACGGCAACATCTACTGCTACCGGAACTGCCCGGTGGCTTTCCAGGCGAGAGAGAGACCGAGCGACCCCGTCCAGAAGTTTTCGCTGGCGGTCGAGCTCGGCAAGTCCGGGCCGAAGTGGTTCGAGATCTCGTTGTTCGCGATACCGTCCTACCATCCCGCGCTCTCGACGGTCGTCCACGTCGTGCGGGAGAGCCGGAAGAAGCCCTCGGCTCTCGAGAGGAACCTCGCTGCGCAAACGAAACCTCCGGCGGCGACCGAACCGCTCTGGCCCATGACGGCCCGAGGCGGGCCCCTCGCCGAGCTGACCGGACGCGAGCGCGAGATCCTCCGCGGGCTGTCGGAAGGACTGTCCACGGCAGCTCTCGCGAAGAAGCTTTCGATCGCTCCCGTGACCGTCCGCAACCATGTACAGAACATCCTTCAAAAGCTCGACGTCCACACGAAGCTCGCCGCGGTTGCGCTGGCCTACCATCAGGGATTGATCGACGAGGGCAAGCCGGAAAACTGAAGCGTCGCGTTGCTCAGCCGACGCGGACCGAAACCCCGGTCAACTCCTTCACGAACTTCTCGAGCTTCGCATTGTCGAACCGGTTCCAGCCGTCGCAGCCGCAGTGCTCCCGCGTTTCGACGTCGCAGCAGAGGTCGGCTCGCCCCGCTTCCTGACGGCCGAGGTGGTAGAGGCTCACCAGTCCTTCGAGCTCCTGGCGGGAAGCCCGCGGCCGCTGCCGCGCGATCCAGGAGAAGCGGCCTCGAAATTCCTTGTCGGATAGGGAACGGAATCCGCCGCAGAAGATTCCACGGTCGCCCGCAACCGAGCACCCGCAGTGCTCGTCGTCGGTGAGCTCCTTCAGTTTTGCTCGGATCCGCTCGATGGCCTCGGGACGGGAAAGATGTAGCAATTCGACAGCCTGTTCCATTTGCTGCTCCTCGAGTGTCATGGTCCCTCGGATCGCCGGACTCCACCTGATGCGTGTGCATCACCCCGGACGTTCCCGCCCGGGGAAAAATTCGATCGGAGGTTCCCGATGAAGGAGTCCGGCAAGAACCATCTCTTCGGCCAGGCGGTCGTCGTTTGGCTGGGCCTGCTCGTGTTTGCCGTGATCAACGGCTACTTCCGGGTCAACTTCCTGGAACCGCAGGTCGGCAGTGAGGTCGCACACTTCGTTTCCACGACGACTTTGTGCGGAGCGGTCTTTCTCGCCACTCTGCTCTTCATCGGAAACCAGCGACTCACGCCGGCGCCTCGCGACCTGTTCGGCATCGGACTGCTCTGGTCGACGTCGACGGTTCTCTTCGAGACCATCCTCGGCCTCGCGGCGGGCCGTCGGTCGGCAACCGACCTGTTCGCCGACTACGACCTGCTCCGGGGAAGGCTCTTCGTCTTCGTTCTCGTGGCGGAGGTCGCCGCGCCACCCCTGGTCGGGTGGTTCCGAGATCGGGTGGAGCGAGGCCCGAAGGGGACGATCCGGTCGAGCGCGAGGTAGCAATGTTTCAGACGATTCTCCTGGGCACCGATTTCTCGCCCGGCTCGCGGCGCGCCCTTCGACTCGCCCTCGCTCTCGCTTGCAAAGAGAAAGCAAGTCTGCTCATCGTTCACGCCGTTCCCTCATTTGCAGTCGCGGACGTGGAGGGCCGCCTCGTCCCGCGAATCCGCAACCAGGTGGAGGCCGCGGCGCACCGTAACGCCGAAAGGCGGATGGCTACGTTGGTCCGACGGGCTCGGAAATCCCGCGTGCGCGCCGAAGGGATCGTTCTCACCGGCGAAGCGGCCCCGGCCATCAACCGGGCCGCGAAACGGCACCGAGCCGACCTCGTGATGATTGGCACCCACGGCCGGTCGGGGATCAGACGCGCGCTCCTCGGGAGCGTGGCGGCCGAGGTGATCGGGACCGCTTCCCGGCCGGTTTTGACCGTCCGTTCGCGAAGGAGGTCGGCGTAATGTTCGGTACCAGCGCCACGGGTCGGCCGAGTCCACTCATCGAGAACTACCTTCCCGCGTTCGACGTCTCCGACTATCGAGAGACGCGTGTCCGCGCGGACCCGGATCGGGCATACGCCGCCCTTCGTTCTCTCGACATCAACCGGTCCCGCATCGTTCGTATGCTCTTTGCAATTCGAGCGCTTCCCGCGCGAGTCCGGGGCGGAGTGCCCGCACCCGTCCCCCCGGCGAAGTCTCTGCTCGATCAGGCCCTGGAGATTGGATGGAGGATCCTGGAGGAAAGGCAGGGAAGGGAGATCGTCGTCGGCGCGGTGACGCGGCCCTGGGAGGCGGTCGTCCGTTTCCGCGGCCTCGCCCCTCAGGACTTCATCGACTTCGAGGAGCCCGGCTTCACGAAGATCGCCTGGAGCAACCGCGTGGATGCGTGGGAGTCCGGATTCAGCATTGTCAGCCTGGAGACCCGGGTGCTCGCCACGGACCCCGTTTCTCGCCGGCGCTTCCGCCTCTACTGGCTCGCTGTCGGGCTCGGGATTCGGCTGATCCGCATCGAGGCCCTCCGGATCGTCAAGCGCGACCTGGAGAGGGGAAGACCGGACCTGGAGACGAAGAGGACTCTCACTTCGCGAGCTTGAGCTTGACGTACTCACCGACGAGGATCGCCGCGGGATAAAGCATCTCCTCTTCTTGCTGCGCGTGGTGCATCAGCTTCTGGGCGAACTGGACGAACGCCGGGTGCTGCTCCTCCGTCGCGGCCCGCAGGAGCGCCTTGAGCGCGGTCACGATCATGCGGTGCTGCTCCAGCATCCGGGGAAGCTGGAGCCTCAACATCGCGGAGACCTCGATGATCTTTTCCATCTCCGGGGTAATCTCCCCCGCCGCGAGCTTCGGCAGAAGGGACAGGGGCGGCGCCGCAAACGCCTCCTCGAGGCGCATGTGCGGGTAGAGGACCCTCCTCACCCCATCGGCAGCAAGTGCGGTCCGGCCCCCCGCGTTCATCGCCCGGGTCAGGATCTCGCGCAGCTCGCGGTGCTCGGGAACTGAGCTCTCGGGGTATTCGGAATCGATCACTCGAGCCTCCTCTGCCGGTGAACGGAAACCCGGCCCGGAAATCATCTCAGCCCACCATTCGAACGTCGCGGGCACTTTCGTCTCGCCACTGCCGCCAGGCCATTATCAGCGCGGCGGCGAGTGTCAGCGCAACGGCCGCCAGCACGTATGCTCCCGCTCCCGGAGAGGCCTCGCCATAACGGGAGAAACGCGAGGCGATGGACCAGAATGAGAACGCCGCCAGGTAGACGAAGAGAACGGAGACGTCAACGAGCGTCCCCATCGTGCCCAGAACGGCCGCGCGCAGGAAGAGCAATCCCAGCACTCCGAGCGCGAAGGGAAGCCATCGGAACTCCGCGAAGTCCGTCGGAACCTCCCTCTCGCCGGCGACCTCCATCGTCGGATCGGCGCCGGCCTCGCGTTCGGCCAGCTCGACGCCGGAGGCGCCGAGGTGAAGTCCTCCCGGTCCGAAAGTCGAGACCTTCCAGATCGGCAGAAAGAACGCGACGACGAGGAGAATTGTCGCCGCCAGGAGAAGTCCCCGCGGTCCGACCTCCAAGGGGATATTCAATAGACGGTTCGTTCGCTCGATTGCGGCCTTCATCGTGACGCCTCCTGAAGCGAAGTCTTGAGCCCACGCCGGGAGGCGCTGTGATGCAGATGAATCAGCGGTCGGGGGGGCTCGCGTCCGGTTGCCGTCCCGGCGGATCACGACAGGCGTCTCGCGCCTGCGAGGACACAGAGGAGTAAAAGGAAACGGGCCGGTCGGTTCGGCGCCCAGAGGAGGAGCGCGCTTCTAGACCGGCCCGTGGAATGGGGAGAAACCGACGGGGAAGGGCGTGAAGGGCCACGGAGGAACTCCGCCTCCCCACGCGAGCGCGTCGAAAGCCGGCCCTCCCTCGAGGGGGGCGCCGGGTCCGCGCACCGGGAGCGCCCTGTCGGTACGATGTCGTTCGCCGCGAATCGAGATGGCGCGTGCGCGCCGAGCCTTCGGACGAATCGGGCTCTTTTTCGCAATCCGTCGCTTCATCGTCTCCCCGTGAGCATCGTGAAGGGTTTTTCGCACGATGTCATGGGGAGAACGCATCATTTCCACCGGAACCCGCGCGTCCCGCCCCTGATGCATTCAAATCAACGAGCGCCACGGTCGACTCGGTAGCCTCCCTCCAGCGGGACGACAGTTTCGCAGGAGGTAACGATGGCTGGAACCGCCCGATTCGTTCGCCTGGCCACGATCGGCATCCTTTCCCTGCTGCCCCTCGCCGCCCTACTCGCGCTGGACGCAAGGTCGGCGGGAAAGCAGCCGTTGCGATTTTCCGACCCACAGGCCCAGGCGGCGGAGTTCATCGGCTACTCGCGCACGATCCGGCTGACACCCGGACAGCGCGAGATCTGGGAGGCCGCGCTCGGTTCGATGCCTTCGCCATGCTGCACGGACTTCCGCCTCTCCACCTGCTGTTGCCCCTGCAACCTCGCGAAGAGCTCCTGGGGGCTCGCGAATTTCCTCATTGCACGCCGCGGTGCGAGCGCCGCGCAAGTGCAGGAGGGGGTCCGGAGCTGGATCACTTTCGTCAACCCGTCGGGCTTCAGCGGAGACGTCTGCGTCTCCTCGGGAGGTTGCGGCCGGAAATTCGCTCACGACGGCTGCGGCGGGATGGACGAGGCAGACCTCCATGCTGCCCACCGGTAGCAGCGTCGCGGGGGAAAAAGCAGTGCGCTCGCATCCGCCCGGAAGGACCGCGCGAAGAAGGAAGCGCCTTCGTCCGGTCGAAGACGACGAGCGCCTGACGAGCCGGGAACGCCAGGTGCTCGGCTGCTTTGCTCAGGGTCAGAACACTGCGGCCGTGGCGCGCCGCCTGTCGATCTCCCCCACCACCGTACGCAACCACGCCCAGCGGATTCTCGCGAAGCTGCGCGTCCACAGCCGCCTCGAGGCGGTCGCCCGCGCGTATGCGATCGGGCTGCTCTCGGTTTCGGCCGCCACGCCGGAGCCCCGAGCGAAAGGGGCGAGGGAATGACGTTGAAAGTCGCGGAACCGAGCGTGGAAGTCTGGAGTCGGTCCGAAGCGATTTCGCACCTGCGCGAACACCTCGTTCCGCTGACCGACGGCGAGCGCTCGATGTGCCGGGTTGCAGCGGAGAGGGGGATCTTCTGCCGCGGTTTTCGCCGGTGGAGCGTTCCCGAGTTCGATCGTCGGTGGCGGGGCTTCATCGGACGCAGCACGCACCTCTCGCGCTCTCAAATGGAGGAGTACGCGAACCTGTGGCAGCTCACCGAGCAGCTCGCGTGCGGCGTTTCGCTCGCCTGCGATGCTCCGGGCGCCGCGCGCGGGCCCTGCCGCGGGTGGAACGAGTTTTCGAACGCCGTACTCGGACAGTTCTGCGCCGACCTTCTCGGAACGAACGTGGAGGTCGTCGAGTAGGTCGAAGCGATCGTTTCTTCGGATTGAAGTGAGGCGTTCTGATGATTGAACCCGCCGATGACGAGCGGCTATCATCTGAGCTGGATTCCGAGAAGGTAAGGCCGAGGGCGCTGATTCATTTGAATCATTGATCGCGCGGCGTCGAGCCGCCACAATCGCCGGTGAGCTTCCGGAGGTGGCATGCGGGGTGTCCGAGGGGCCCTGATCGGTCTCACGCTGGCGATCCCGATCGCGCTGACCGCATCCGACTCCCGACGTGCCCCCCAGGAGGCAGCCCCTCCCGCCGCCGCGACCCCGACGTCCACCGCCCAGACACCCGCGGCTGCCGCGGCACCCGCCGCCCGTTTCGACGTGAACGACTGCAAGACGTGCCACGAGGACGCGCTCAAGTCCTTCGAGCACACGCGGCACATGAAGTTGCCCGCCTCGTGCGAGTCCTGCCACGGCGACGTGACGAACCACCTCCAGTCGGAGATGGACAAGGGCGAGGTCGGCACGATCATCTCCTTCAAGAAGATGTCGCCCGAGGGCATCAACAAGGCCTGCCTCACGTGCCACGACCAGGGGCGGCAGGCCAACTGGATGGGCGGCGTCCACGACCGGCGGGACCTCTCGTGCACGACGTGCCACAGCGTCCATTCCTTCAAATCGGTGAAGACGCAGCTGAAGACGACCCGGGAGTCCGAGACCTGTTTCACCTGTCATCCGCAGATCCGCGCGAAGGGAATGCGCGCCTCTCACCATCCCGTGCGCGAAGGGAAGATGGACTGCGCGAGCTGCCACAACCCCCACGACTCCACCCGTCCCAAGATGATCAAGGCGGAGTGGAACAACGACCTCTGCCTCACCTGTCACACCGAGAAGCGCGGCCCCTTCCTCTGGGAGCACGCCCCGGTCCGCGAGAACTGCCTGAACTGCCACGATCCTCACGGGTCGAACCACGACAAGCTCCTCGTGGCGAAACAGCCTTATCTCTGCCAGCGCTGCCACCTGAACACGCGCCACCCCGGGACCCTCTACGACTTCCGGAACACGATCGCCGGAACGAGCCCGTCCAACCGCGCCGTCGAGCACGCCTGCAAGAACTGCCACCAGAACGTTCACGGCACCAACGCCCCGTCGGGGCCCTACCTCGGACGATGAAGCGCTCCGCCGGCATCGCGCTCGCTCTCTCCGCCGTGGCCTCGTTCGCGCTCGGGCAGGCCGAAACCGCGCCGCACGGCTTCACTCTCGGTCGGATCGACTTCGGGGTTCAAACGACGGACGTCGACACGGACTCTTCGAAGTTCCGCGAATACCGCGAGCTGCCGAACGGTCCGGTGCTCTCCTTCCTGCGCCTCTTCGGAGACCACAAGGTCCGGTACGACGTCATCGTCGAGAACGGGTTCGAAAACGACGCGCGCTACCGCGTCTCCGCCGACCTCGGCCGACTGAGGATCGCCGGCGACTACAACCTGATCCCGCATCGCTTCGGAAACGACGGCCACACCCTCCTGCACGAGACGTCCCGAGGCGTCCTCGTCATCGACGACACGATCCAGAGAGCGAATCAGAACGCTCTGGAGGCGCAGTTCGCCGCGAACCGCAGCGCGATCAACTTTCCTTTTCTCTCGAACCTCGTCGCCCCGCAGCTCGCCGCGGCCAACGAGGTCGACGTCGGCCTCCTGCGGCGTCGCGGGACCCTCGAAGTCGGGCTCACTCCGGACCAGCCGTTCGACGTCAAGGTGTCCTACTTCCAGGAGCATCGGACGGGCGACCGCCAGGCCGGGACGTCGTTCGGGTTCGGCAACGTCGTCGAGTCCCTGGAGCCCATCGAGTACCGCACGGAAGACTGGGGCATCAGCGCGGAGTTCGCGCAGCCCTGGGGGCTCGTTCGCGGCGCGGCCCACTACAACACGTTCGAAAACGAGGTGGACTCTCTCCTTTTCGACAACCCGTTCCGCGTGACCGACTCGACGGACGGCAACGCCTACCAGGCTCCCGGAACGGCCTCCGTGAACGGCCCGACACGGGGTCGCGTCGACCTCTCGCCCGACAACGAGGCCGTCACCGGGTCGCTCGGCGTCGTGCTCCGGATCCCCGTGTGGAGCGGGCGCGTCACGGCGGACGCGTCGACCTCCCGCTGGACCCAGAACCGGAAGTTTCTCCCCTACACGGTCAACACGGCCATCACGTCGCCCTTCCGCGCGGACGACCCGGCGAACCTCCCCGCGTCGAGCCTCGACGGCGAGATCGACGTCTCGACGCTCTCCGTCTCCTTCACGTCCCGCCCCACCCGCGCTCTCGGCCTCACGGCGCGCTACCGCGTTTACGACCTGTCGAACGACACGACGCGGATCGAGTTCCCGGGGTACGTCCGATTCGACGCGGTGTGGGAAGAGATCCCGCGCATCAGCGTTCCGTACGGCTACAAACGGACGCTGGCGGACGCCGTCGTCTCGTACGACTTCGGGCCGGCGACCGTCGAGGGTGGATATCGCTACGTCGGATTCGATCGGACGTTCCGGGAGACCACGGAGACCACGGAGAACGTGCTGACCGCGGCACTCTCGCTCCGCGCATTCGGATGGGCGATGCTGCGCGCCGGATTCGAGACCGGGGACCGCGACCGGGACGCGTACGACTCTCTTCACGGCGAGGAAGCGTCGTTCCTCGACCCGGGACCCGGGACGAACCTTCCGGCTCTCCGCCGCTTCGATCAGGCACGGCGGGACATCGACCGCGTCACCGCCCTCCTCCAGGTCACGCCGGGCGGAGGCGATCTCACTGTCTCGCTCTCTTACCTCTACGCAAACGAAGACTACGGCGCGGAGGAGGCCGTGGACGCTTCGGGGCTCCTCTATGGCCTGATCGAGACCTCCTACGACACCTTCACCGCGGAAGCCGACTATTCGCCGTCGGATCGGTGGAGTCTCTTCGGTTTCTACACGCGCGAGGAGGTCGACAACTTCCAGCGTGGGCGGCAGAGCGCCGCTACGCCTTCCGCGGACCCGAGGAACGACTGGACCTCCGCCGAGCGCAACGAAGTGAGCTCCTTCGGGGGCGGCGCCAACGTCACCCTCCTCCCCGAGAAGCTCGAGCTCAAGCTCTTCGGCCGCTACCAGGATCTCGAGGGAAGAAACGACATTGCAAGCCCGCCGGGAGGGACTCCCGACGTGGCCTTTTCCATCCCGAACTTCGACGACACCCGCATCTGGACGGCTCGCGCCGACCTCGAGTACCGCTTCTCGGGGCCGTGGTCCGTCACCGCTGGCGGATGGCTGGAACGCTACGAAGTCGACGACTCCGCCACGACCGGACTCGGAAACTACGTCCCCGGCTCCTTCTTCATCGCGGCCAACGACGGAAGCTACAAGGGCAAGGTCGGGTACGTTCGCATGTCGTATCGTTGGTGACCGAACCGGAGGCAAGAGATGCAGAAACCGACTTCGCGAATTGCTTTGACGGCCGCCGTGCTGTTCTGGGCCGGCTGGGTGCTCTTGAGCTCGACGTCGACCGCGACCCTTCCCATGCAGAAGAAGGCGAAGGAGCTCGGCTTCCCCGCCGAGAACTGCATGTACTGCCACAACGAGAAGCTTCCGAAGAAGGGGGCGATCACCCACAACGCCCGCGGGGAGTGGCTGATCGCCGAGAAGAAGAAGCAGCACGCGAAGGAAGTCGACGTCAACTGGCTGAAGTTCTACCCGGGCGACCCGAAGAAGTGACTCGGGCGCTCGCGGCGCCCCTCGCTCTCTTCCTCGCCGCCCCGGCCGCCCTCGTGGCCGACACGTCGTTCTCCGTGCCACGGCCGCACGGGTGGGTCGGCACCGCGGACGAGTGGGCGCGTGGGCTCGGCATCGCGTTCGCGCTCCTCGACCTCGTCCTGCTCTTTCTCGCCTGGAGGGCCCTCTCCCGGAGCGGAGAGAGCCCGCTGTCCAAGGAGCTCCTCTTCGGGGGAATCCTCGTGCTCCCGCTCGCGGTCGTGTTCTTCGCGTACTCCTACGGCCTCGAGGCGTCGAAGACCGTCGACGCCTGCGCCTCCTGCCACGTGATGACGCCGTGGGTGAAGGACCTCCGGGACCCGAAGAGCGAGACCCTCGCGGCGCTCCACTTCAAAAATCGGTACATCCAGGATAACCACTGCTACACGTGCCACTCCGACTATGGCGCGTTCGGGTCCGTGCGGGCGAAGTGGGAAGGGCTGGGGCACGTCTACTACAACTCCACCGGAAGCTACGAGAAGCCGATCAAGATCGCGCGCCCCTACTCGAACCTGCGCTGTCTGAACTGCCACGGCGAGTCACAGAAGTTCCTCGACCCGGAGAAGCATCCGAGGGAAGACCTGCCGGACATGATCTCGGGAAAGACGTCCTGCCTCGACTGCCATGGTCCGGCCCATCCGCCACCGGCGGAGCAGAGGGCATCGCGGTGAAGATCGGCACAGGCGGCCTCCGCGCGGCGATCGCCCTGACCGCGCTCGGGATACTGATCTCCCTCGCGCTCCTCGTGAAGGAGACGCCCTACACGCTCGTCGCCTTCATGTTCGTGGCGCAGCCGCTTCTCCTGCTCGGCGTGGTGTTCCTGGCGATACACGCCGCCCGCGACCTGCGGAGTCGAGGGGTGCTCTAGCCGCGATCGGGTCTCAGCGCGGAAGCTCGGCGTTCCAGTTCAGGACGACGGTCGTCGGGATCAGGGCCTCTCGCCCGAGCGGCGCGGACAGCAGGAAGCGCTGGCCGTCGCGCGAAGCGGCGTACTTGTTGCGGGTCGTCCCCGATCGGACCCGCGCCGGAAAGAGCGGCTGCGGGAGGCCGACGTTGAAACCCTCGCCCGACTGGATCTCCACAGCCATGAGCCTCTGGTCCGCCGAGCGGTAGTACAGCGCCTTGCCGTCGGCGCGCCACGACGGGTCGATGCCGCCGGCGTTCGAGATCTGCCACTTGCCGCTCGCGACCGGGAAGGTCTGAACGTAGATCTCCGGGTCTCCCGACTCGTCCGACTGGTACGCGACGAACCGGGTGTCGGGCGAGAAGACGGCATTCACCTCCACGAACGGCCCCGCCACGATCGGGAAGGGCTTGCGGTCTCCGAAGGTCGGCAGAGCCCAGGTGTTCCAGCTCGACTTCGGGTTCTGGCTCGAGAACGCGATGTAGCGGCCGTCCCGGGACCAGCTGGTCGGCGCTTTGGCCTCGTTGCTCTTGAAGACGAGCGTCTCCTCACCCTGGCCGCTCGCCGACTTCTCGAAGAGGTCGGGCGTCCCGTTGCGGTCCGACCGGAACACGATCTTGGTGCCGTCGGGAGACCAGAGGGGAGCTCCGTTGTTGGCACCGCCGAAGGTGAAGCGGGAGTTGACGCCCCGCGCGAGATCCCGGATCCAGACGTCGTCCTTCCCGCCGCGGGGATCGCCCACGCTGAACGCGAGGCGGTCGCCCGACGGAGAGAGCGCCGGGTTCCTGTAGTCGCCGCGCTCCCCGACCTGCTCGAGCTCCTTCCCGGAAACATCGACCCAGACCAGGCGGCCCCCGGTCTCCCCCGTCCGGTAAGCGAGCGTCCCTTCCCGGGAAACGGAGAAGGTCGCGAGGCCGACGTTGTCGGTCCCGATCTGCTCCGCGAGCGGGATCGGTTCTCCCTTGATCTTGATGGCCTTCGCATCGAACGGTTGCGCGACGAGGGTCCGATCGCGGACGAACAGAAGGTGGCCGGGGGGCGCGTAGGTGACGAGCGTCTGCGCCGGCGCGAAGAGCGTGGTCTCCGTCGAGTCGAGGGTGCCCACACGGTAGTTGCTGTCGTCCGGTTTCGCGCCGATCGCCATGTAGAGGTAGTGGCGGCCGTCGGGCAGGAACTCGGGCCAGCCGACCTGTCCATCCTTTTCGGGTTTCACGGCCACCGTGGGTGAGCCGCCCCCTGCCGAGACGCGGTGGATCGGATCGTTCCCGGTGCCGTCGTAGAGGATGACGCCCTCCGAGCTCCAGGTGCCGTCCGCGCCGGTCGGCGCGTCGCAGATCTTCTGCGCGGGCCCGCCCGTGACCTCGATCTTCTTCAGCTTCCCCTCGGCGAAGAAACCGAGGAACCGGCTGTCGGGGGACCAGAAGGGCCGCGTCGTCCCCTCCGTGCCCGGCAACGGCTGAGCAGCGAGGGCGTTCAGGGCGCGGACCCAGATCTGCGTCTTCCCCTCCGCGTTCGTCGCGTTGAAGGCGATGTAGCGCCCGTCGGGCGAGATGCGGGGCGCGTCGATCGAGACGACGCCCTCCGGGATCGCGATCTCGAAACGGACCGGGCGCGGTTTCACGGGCGCGCGGCGGACGAAGCCGTAGGCGAGACCCGCCGCCGCGAGCAGCGCGACCGCCGCAACGCCCCACGCGAGACGCTCGCGGCTCTTGCGCCGTGCGGCGACCGGCGCGGCCACGCCCGCCTGCGAGCCGCCTTCCGCTACCCACTGGAGCTGGAGCTTGACGTCGTGGGCCGTCTGGAACCGGTCCTCCGGGTCCTTGGCGAGGCAGGTCTTGATGACGCGGTTCAACGCCGGCGGGAGCATCGGCGCGATCTCGGTCACGGAGACCGGGTCGTCGCGGAGGATCGATCCCGCGAGGCTCGCCTGGCTCTTGCCGGTGAACGCCTTCTTCCCCGTCGCCATCTCGTAGAGCAGGGCCCCGAAGGCGAAGATGTCCGAGCGCGAGTCGGCCTCGCCCCCCTCGAGCTGCTCCGGCGCCATGTACTGGAACGTCCCGAGGACGGTCCCGCGCGTCGTCAGGGGCTGGCTCGCCTGGGCCTCTGTCTTCAGGACCGAAACTCCCGAGCTCGCCTTGTCCTGCGCGGCCGCCTGAAACTTCGCGAGCCCGAAGTCGAGGAGCTTGACCCCGGTCTTGGTGATCATGACGTTGCCGGGCTTCAGGTCCCGGTGAACGATCCCGAGCCGGTGCGCCTTGTCCAGGGCGTCGGCGATCTCGATGCCGTAGCGCAGGAGCTGCTC
>DASRPJ010000415.1:0-5381 GCA_035646435.1 Thermoanaerobaculia bacterium
CGGGCGATCTCCTCCGCCTGCTTGCGCGAAGTCACGTCTCGGATGTTGCACTGGATGACGCGCGTGTCGTTTTCCAGGTACACGTTGCTCACGAACTCGACGCTTCGCCGCTCGTGGTCCTTGGTCTCGAGAGGCAGATCCTCGTAGCGGATGTACTCGTTCCGCTGGAGCTGCCGGAAGGCGTTCCGGCTCGCCGCGACGTCCTTGAACGGTCCGATTTCCCAGAGCTCCCGGCCAATGAGCTCCGCGCGCGAGTAACCGAGCAGGACCTCCAGGAAGGGGTTGGCGTCGGTGATCTTCCCGGTCTCCGCGTCGAGAATCAGGATGCCGTCCTTCGCCGTCTCGAAGAGCCGCCGGTACCGGACCTCGGATTGTCGTAAAGCGTGATCGAACGGTTGAAGGCCTGTCGTATTTTGAACCGCTTCGGCCACGCAGCGCTCGAGCTCGGACAGGCGGGCTCTCAACGACTCGTTCTCGGCCGCGAGGTCCCCTTTGACTTTGTTCGGCATCGTCACCCAACCCCCCCAACTCCCGGGGGGCTCAGCGCCGGCGCTGCATTTCCATTATCGCCTTTCGAGAAGCGACAGGGCTGTCGTCTTAGTACGACACGCGGTGTCGTGCTGCGGACGACATCGCGGAGACCGCTACCCGATTGCGCTCCTCGGGGGACTCTCCCCGCGCAGGCTTTTCAGCTCCGTGATGTCGCGGCTGACGAAGATGGCGGCGAGCGGCCGGCCGTATTCGTCTCCGACGGACACGACGAGCGTCTCGGCGACGCCTTCCGCCCCGTCCTTGCGGCGAAAGCGCATCTCGCCGGACCAGCGGCCTTCGCGGCGCATCGCCTTGAGCATTTTCCCGGTGAGCTCGGGCGCGTCCTCCGGCCGATGGACGATTGCGGGAGTCTGGCCGACGGCCTCCTCCTTCGTATACCCGAACAACCGGGCCGCGCCGGGGTTCCAGTCGACGATGCGGCCGTCGAGGTCCGTGACGACGACGCCGTCGAAGATGTGCTCGAAATAGCGCGCCTGGCGCTTGAGGGTCATCTCCATCAGACGGCGGTCGGTCGCGTCCCGGAAGCTCCACACCCTCCCCACCGTCTTCCCGCCGATCTTCTGCGGCTGGGAGTACCGCTCGAAGATGCGCCCATCCTTGAACTCGACCCAGTCGTAGCTCTTCGAGTCCGGCTGCGCGTACAGCTCGCGCACTTTCCTGATGAACCGTTCCGGATCTCTCAGCTTGTCGAGCACCCACGCGAGCGCCTCGTTGTCGTCGCGCGAGTCCTGGACCGACTGCGGGATGCCCCACATCTCGGTGAACTTCCGGTTGAAGTTGACCATCTTGCCGTTCTCGTCCACCACGAGAATCCCGTCGGTCGTCGCGTCGAGAGTCGCCTTGAGGAGCGAAACGCTTTCCTCGATCTCGCGGTCGGCCCGGCGGCGGACCGTGACGTCGCGGAACGACAGGACCTTGCCCACGCTCTTCCCGCCGAGTATCTGGGGATGCGTGTACCTCTCGAAAACGCGGCCGTCCTTGAACTCGACGACGTCGAGCGACTCGGAGTCCTGCCGGGCGTAGGAGCGCATCGCGAGCTGAACGAACCCGCCCGGGTCTTTCACCTGGTCGAGGACCGAGGAGAGGAGGTCGTCCCGGTGGAGGGAGACCGCCGCCGTTTCCGTGATCTTCCACATCTCGAGGAAGCGGCGGTTCCACGCGACGATGTTGCCCTCCTGGTCGAAGACGAGGATCCCGTCCGCCGTCGAATCGAGCGTGGCCCGGAGCAGAGAGATCGTCCTTTCGAGATCCCTCTCGGCCTTCTTCCTCTCGGTGATGTCGAGCGCGGACCCGATGACCCCCTTGATGCTGCCGTCGTTGTGCCGCAGCGGCTCGACGTGCGCTGCGAACGTGCGGCCCTTCCACTCGGTCTCGTAGGTGACGGACTCTCCGGCGAGCGCCCGCCGGTGGGCGGCAATCGCGTGGAACTCGGGGTCGTCCGTCCCGAAGTAGTCGAAGACGGTCCAGCCTTTGAACTGGTCCGGCCGCTGGTTCAGGTTTGCGAGGCCCGCCCCCATCGAGGATGTGAACCGCATTGCGCGATCGACGGACCAGAGAACGGCCGGCATCTGCTCGACGAGGACTCTGACCTCGACGTCCTTCTCGTGAATCGCTTCCTCCGCCTCCTTGCGCTGTTGGATGACGAGTCGCCGCAGCTCCAGCTGCGCTTCGACCTGTCGGGAGAGGGCGCGAAGCGCGTTCTCCTGCTTCTCCGTGAGCTGGCGCGGGGTCCGGTCCATCACGCACAGGGTTCCGAGGGCGTGCCCGTCCGTCGTGCGAAGCGGAGCACCCGCGTAGAAACGGATCTTGGGGTCGGTCGTGACGAGCGGGTTGTCGGAGAAGCGGGGATCCTGGGTGGCGTCGGCAACGACGAACAGGCCGCGCTGCAGGATCGCGTGGGCGCAGAACGCGAGGTCACGCGACGTCTCCGGAGCGGGCATCCCGATCCGGGACTTGAACCACTGCCGGTCCCGGTCGACGAGCGAGATCATCGAGATCGGAGTGCCGCAGATTTCCGACGCGATCAGCGCGAGGTCGTCGTACTCCTCCTCGGGAGGCGTATCGAGGATCTCGAGCTCCCGGAGCGCCTCGAGCCGGGTGTCCTCGTTCGCGGGAAGAGAGGCGCGCATCGTAAGAACCCCCAATGGAAGTTAAGTGGATCCAATCCTATTCGCTGGGGTCGCAAGCTGGTAGCCGGAAGCCGTATGCGGCCGAAAAAGGCGGTTCCTTCGCCGTTACGGGCCCCCGGTTCCCGGTGTCCTCAGAAAGAGAACCCGCGGCTCCGTCATCTCCTCGATCGCGTAGCGGACGCCTTCCCGTCCGAAGCCGGACGCCTTCGTGCCGCCGTACGGGAAGTTGTCGATGCGCAGCGTGGGCGCCTCGTTCACGATCACGCCGCCCACCTCGAGCCGTTCGAATGCCGCCATCACGCGGGCGACGTCGCGGGTGAAGACGGAGGCCTGGAGACCGTATCGGGTGTCGTTCGCCGCCCGGATCGCGTCGTCGAACCGATCGAACGCCTCGATCGTCGCGACCGGGCCGAAGATTTCCCGCTCGCGCAGGTTCGTTCCGGCCGGGACGTCCGCGGCGAGAACGGGCCAGAGCTTCGAGCCCTCCCGGCGCGCCGGGAGAAGAATCTGCGCGCCGGCCGTCGCCGCTTCGCCGATCCAGGCCTCGACGCGGGTCGCACTCTCCGAATCGATCATCGGACCGAGTACGGCGCCCGGTCCGGAAGGGTCGGCGGGCTCGATCTTCTTCGCCGCGGCGAGGAAGGCGGCGAGAAACGGCTCGTAGATCGAGCGCGCGACGATCAGGCGCTGCGCCTTGATGCACACCTGACCTGCGTACGCGAAGGCCGCCGTCGCGAGCTTCTCGGCCGCGTCCTCGACCGCGGCGTCTTCGCAGACGATCGCGGCGGCGTTCCCGCCGAGCTCGAGGGTGACCTTCTTGGTCGCCGCCTCTGCTTTGATCTTCCAGCCCACGGCGTCGCTTCCGGTGAAGCTGACGCAGCGGACGCGCTCGTCCGTCCAGAGCGGGCGCGCGACGTCGGGGTCGGCGTGCACGAGCGAGAACGCCTCCGCCGGCCAGCCCGACGCCTCGACCGCGCGTGCGAGAAGGTCCGCCGTGGCCGGGGTCCGCGGCGAGGGCTTCAGGATCACGGGGTTGCCCGCGGCGAGCGCCGGCGCCACTTTGTGCAGCGCTAGGTTCAACGGGAAGTTGAACGGCGTGATCGCCGTGACGGGTCCCGCCGGAAAGCGGCGAACCGCGCAGAACGCTCCTTCTCCGCGGGGCTCGATGTCCACGGGGAGGACTTCTCCCCCGATCCGGGTCGCCTCTTCCGAGGCGAGCCGCACCGTCGTCAATCCGCGCTCGACCTCCGCCTCGGCGTAGCGGCGCGGTTTGCCGGCCTCCGCGACGATCGTGTCCGCCAGCTCCGCCTTCACTCGGGAGAGCGCGTCGCCCAGGCGGCGCAGGATCTCCGCGCGCCGGTGCGACGGCAGCCGGCGAGTCTCCTCGAATCCCGCGGCCGCCGCCGCGATCGCGCTTTCGATCTCCGGAGGTCCCGCTCTCGCCGCGCGCGCGAAGAGCTCGCCGGACCACGGAGAGCGGACGTCGATCCAATCGCCGGTCGTGACCTCGGCCCCCGCGATCCGAAGGGCAAGGGACCGCACCTCCATCTACCGGGGAACCGTGCCGAGCCGCTCCCGAACGACGTCCGCGAGCGGAATCAGGTCGCGGCTCTTCTCGACCGCGTTTCCGTACGCGGCGAATAGCGCCGTCGGACCGCCCGCGAGCGCCGAGCGGAACGCGTCGAGTCCCAGGGTCTGGATGACCCCATCGCACAGAAACGCGCCGGCCGGCCCGGCCACCCGCTGCGCGAACTCCGGCCGCTTCAGGTCGGCCTCCACGGCGATTCGCTCCTCGATCTCCTTCTCCGACTCGACGAGCCTTTCCGAAAACCGGTTCAGTTCCGCGATCGTCCGCTTCATCGGCTCCTTCAGCCATACCGAAAGGGGAAAAAAGTTCTCGTCGACGTGGAAGAGGGCGACGGGGCCCTGCTCCGCGACGAGGCGAAACAGCAGGTCGAGCTGCCCGAGCTTCGCGTCGCGGCGCGTCCAGTTCGGGCTCTCCGAGCGGTAGAGGCGCCACGCCTGTCGAAACGCTTCGCCGGCGATCAGGCGGGCGACGCGCTCGACCTGGTTCTCGACCGTCTCGCCCTCCGAGTCACCGAGGGCACGCGCGAGATCGACGATCATCACCTCGTCGCCGCCGGGCGTAATCACGACGAGGTGGTCCGCTAGCCCTGCCAGCCCGAAGGTGAGAAAGACCTGCAGGCGCGTCGTCAGAGGTCGATCCGCGGGAAGGAGGGCCGCCGCGCGCAGCGCCGCCAGCCGGGCGAGCTCGGATCGCCGCGCCTCGAGGTCCGTCAGGAGCTTCGACCACCGCGCCTTCCCCGCGCGAACGGACCGGAGGTCGAACACGGCGCTCTTCTCCTCCTCGTCGAAAGCCGCGGCGAGATCCCGTTCGAACGTTTCCATCGTCCGGCCGGAGTCCTGGATGGCGAGTCGCACCGCCGGAAGCTCGGTGATCGCCTTCGCCTGGTCGGCCCGGAACTGCGGGAGCGAGAGAAACGCGACGAGGTCCTGGGCGGCCTTCGAGTCCACCCGGATCTCGATCGAGTGATTCCCCGCGGGCGGGGCTTTGTACGGCGCGCGGCTCGCGGCCGCCGCCGTCGCCGCAGGACGGGTCGGCCCCGGACCGCCCCCGGCGCAGCCGAGAGTCCCCGCGGCGAAGACGACCAGTGCGATGCCGCGCCTCACTGGAGGATC
>DASRPJ010000416.1:0-2419 GCA_035646435.1 Thermoanaerobaculia bacterium
GTCTTCCGGGGCGACATGAGCCTCGTCGGACCGCGGCCGGAGCGGCCGGAGTTCACCCGCGGGTTCGCCGGAAGCGTCCCGGGCTGGGCCCTGCGGCAGAGGGTCCGACCGGGACTGACCGGCCTCGCGCAGGTGTCGGGCGAGTACTCGACCGAGCCGGAAATCAAGCTGCGGTACGATCTCGCCTACTTGAACAACTGGTCCTTCGGACTCGACCTGTCCATCCTTCTTCGCACCCTGAAAGTGATCCTGACGCGGCGGGGAGTGTGATGCCGCGCGTTGCCGTCGTCATGCCCGCCTACAACGCGGAGAAGACTCTCGAGAAGACGTACCACGACATCCCGAAGGACTTCGTGGACGACATCATCCTCGTGGACGACGCCTCGCGGGACCGGACGGTCGAGATCGCGCGCGGTCTCGGGATCCACGTCGTCGTCCACCCGCGCAACCGCGGCTACGGCGCGAACCAGAAGACCTGTTACCGGACCGCTCTCGAGCGGGGCGCCGACGTCGTCGTGATGGTCCATCCCGACCACCAGTACGACCCGAGGGTCATCCCCGACCTGCTCCACACGCTCGAGCGAGCCGGCTGCGACGCCGTCTTCGGAAGCCGGATGCTCGGAGGCCGTCCGATCCAGGGGGGAATGCCGAAGTGGAAGTATCTCGGCAACATCCTCCTGACTGCGATCGAAAACGCCACGTTCCTGATCTACCTGACGGAGTACCACAGCGGTTTCCGCGCGTACACGCGGCGCTACCTCGAGGAGGTGAACTTCGAGGCGAACTCCGACGGGTTCGTCTTCGACACCGAGATCATCGCGCAGGGGATGGCCCGGCGGCTGACGATCCGCGAGATCCCGATCGAGACGCGCTACTTCGACGAGGCTTCCCAGATCGCGTTCGGACCCTCGGTCCGCTACGGGCTCGCCATTCTTAAGACGATGTCCCTCTACAAGCTCCACGAGTGGAGGATCCGATCGAGCCGGATCTTCCGCGCTGCGCGGGGCGCGTCTCCTCTTCGCGCCCCGATTCCCTCCTCGAAAAAGGCGGCGCACGGCCGGGACGCACGATAGGGGCTAGTCGGGGAGCGGCGGGGGAGCCTCGAGTCTTCCCGCGGCGAGCTCGGCTTCCAGGCGTCTCACCTCCGTCGCTGCAAGCGCGGCGAACTCCGGCGGGACGGAGCTCTCGAGCACCGGGCTGATCCAGAGCGCCCGGACGAAGGCCCTCGCCGCCATCTCCGGGTGCCCGGCGAGCGCCGCGGCGCGGCCGACGTTCAGGTGGATTTCTGCCCTCTCCCCCCGGGCGAGGGCCTCGCGATAGAAGCCGAGGGCGCGCTCCGGTTCCCGTGCGACGAGCACCGACGATCCCGCGAGGACCCACGCCCGGGAATCGCCCGAGAGGACCGGAGCGGTCGTCACCGCCGCGACGGAGATGGCCCGGAGCACGCCGATCGCGTTCGGGACTTCGGTCTGCCGCGTGAGGACGTAGTCGAACGCTCTGTTGGCGCGCGCGAGCCGCCGCTCGGCCGCGTACCGCAAGACCTCCGGCGACGCGAGCATCGCGAGCGCGATCCCGAGCGACGCCGCGCGAAGGACCTTCACTCGGGAGCGTCCTCCGGCGCGGGTTCCGTGGCGACTCTCCAGCTGCGGCCCGCGGCGAGAAGGAGTGGCAGCGCGGTGATCGGTCGCTGCAGGGGAAACCAGGTCGAAGCCGCCGCGGCGCCGGCCGCGAGCAAGCCGAGGAGCACCGCCGTCTCGAGGCGGTTCCCCGGAGACTTCACCGCCTTTCGAGCAAGGGAGACGAGCAGCGCTCCGGCCGCCACGAGGGCCGCGGCGCCTCCGGGAATCCCCGTTTCCGCGAACGCCTGGAGGTAGTCGGAGTGCGCCTCCGAGTAAGAGCTCGTCACGAGCGGGTTGACGTAGCGCCGCCGCGACCGGATTTCCGAGGAGAGCCGGTGCGGAACGAACTCTGCCCCGTACGTGCCGGGTCCCCATCCCAGTAGCGGCCTTTCCCGGGTCATCTCGAGGGCCGCCGCCCACGGGCCGACGCGGTAGGTCGTCAACCGGTCCCACGCTCCGGCGCGGGCGAGGCGAACGGTCTCACCGGCTCGCCCCGCCAGCGGCGGGTAGAGGACGACTGCGAGGAGGAGGGCGGCGAGGATTCCCGAGATCGGCAGAAGGGCACGCCGCCCGAAGAGGCCGGCCGACAGCGCGCACCCTCCGACGGCCAGCGAAATCACCGCCGTCAGGTTGCGGTTCACGACGAGCGCGGCGAGAAAGAGGAGGAACGCCGCGCCCGCCAACGCGCGGGGGACGCTTCTCTTCGACCGGAGGGCGACCCCGAGCGACACCACGGCCGCGAACGCGACGACGAGGGCGAGGTATCCGACGTTGCCGGCGAGCGCCCCGGTCTCGTTTCG
>DASRPJ010000417.1:0-10717 GCA_035646435.1 Thermoanaerobaculia bacterium
TGTCCTGAGCGGAACCGCATTCGACAGAGACACAGATCCCTCGCTCCGCTCGGGATGACAGGAAGGGCGAAGGGCTCAGGATGACAAGGACGGCCAGGCGCTCCGGACGACGGTTGGAGACAGCCGTCCGTTATCATCGCCCTCACATGAAAGGCCTGATCCTCTCGGGCGGCCGGGGCACCCGCCTTCGGCCGCTCACCTACACCCGGGCGAAGCAGCTCGTGCCGGTGGCGAACAAGCCGGTCCTCTTCTACGGCGTCGAGGCCATCGTCGCGGCCGGGATCCGCGAGATCGGCGTCGTCGTCGGCGAGACGAAGGACGAGATCATGGACGCTCTCGGCGACGGGTCGCGCTTCGGCGCCGAGATCACGTACATCGAGCAGGACGAGCCGCGCGGGCTCGCGCACGCGGTCCTCATTTCGAAGGCCTACCTCGGCAGCGAGCCGTTCGTCATGTACCTCGGCGACAACCTGATCGCCGACGGGATCGCCTCGCTCGTCGAGGAGTATCGGCAGATCGGCTGCAACTCGCAGATCCTGCTCGCCCGCGTCCCGAACCCGGAGCAGTTCGGCGTCGCGGAGCTGTCGGACGGCAAGGTCGTCCGCCTGACGGAAAAGCCGAAGGAGCCCCGCTCCGACCTGGCGCTCGTCGGCGTATACATGTTCGACGACACGATCTGGGAGGCGGTCGGCGCGATCCGGCCGAGCGCGAGGAACGAGCTCGAGATCACCGACGCGATCCAGTGGCTCATCGACCACGGCAAGTCCGTCCATCCGCACATCGTCTCGGGGTGGTGGAAGGACACCGGTAAGGTCGAGGACATGCTCGAGGCGAACCGCATCATCCTCGATACGTTCGAGCCGCGCGGCCTCGAGACGGTGGACGGGGGCTCGCGGGTGGAGGGCAAGGTCGTGATCGAGCCGGGCGCGCGGATTTACGCCAGCACGGTGCGGGGCCCGGCGATCATCGGAGCGGGAGCCGAGATCCGCGCGGCGTTCGTGGGTCCCTACACGTCGGTCGGGCCGGGCTGCCGCATCGAGCGTTGCGAGATCGAGAACTCGATCGTCCTCGAGGGCTCGTCGCTCGAAGAGATCCGGGGGCGGATCGCCGACTCGCTCATCGGCAAGAACGTCCGGATCCATCCGGGCGCGGAGCGACCGCGCGTGCACCGGTTCCTCGTCAGCGACAACTCCGAGATCGGGATCCTGTGAAGATCCTCGTCACGGGAGGCTGCGGCTTCATCGGCTCGAACTTCATCCGCCACGTTCTCGAAACGCGCGGCGCGTCGGTGTCCGTCGTCAACCTCGACAAGCTCACGTACGCCGCGAACCCGGCGAGCCTCGCCGAAGTCGAACGGCGCCCGAACTACCGGTTCGTGAAGGGGGACATCGCCGATCCCGACGCCGTGCGTGGGGCGATGGAAGGGTGCGACGCGGTCGTCAACTTCGCCGCGGAGACCCACGTCGACCGCTCTCTCCTGGGGGACGCGTCCTTCATCGAGACCGACGTCCGCGGGGTCTTCGTCCTCCTGGAGGAGGCGCGGCGGCGGGGCGGCGTCTCGAAGTTCATCCAGATCTCCACCGACGAGGTTTACGGTTCGATCGCGGAGGGCTCCTTTCACGAGGAGTCGCCGCTCAACCCTCGGAACCCCTACGCCGCGTCGAAGGCGGGAGGGGACCGGCTCGCGTACTCGTACTGGGCGTCCTACGGCCTGCCCGTCGTCATCACCCGGGCTTCCAACAACTACGGGCCGTACCAGTACCCAGAGAAGCTGATCCCGCTCTTCGTGACCAACGCGATCGACGGCGAGCCGCTCCCGCTCTATGGAGACGGGCGCAACGTGCGCGACTGGCTGTTCGTCCGCGACCATGCCGCCGCGATCGACTTCCTGCTGGACGCGGGGGAGCCCGGCGAGACCTACAACGTCGCCGGCGGCAACGAGGCGGAGAACATCGAGATCACGCGCCGCGTGCTCGGCATCCTCGGCAAGCCGGAGACCCTCATCCGATTCGTCGACGACCGGCCCGGCCACGACCGCCGATACTCGCTCGACGCCGGCAAGCTCGCCCGACTCGGCTTCCGCTCGACGACCCCGTTCGAGGAGGGCCTTCTCGAAACGGTGCGCTGGTACCGCGACCGGGAGGACTGGTGGCGCCCCGTCAAGGAGAAGGACAGCGCGTACCGCGAGTTCTACCGCGGCCAGTACGGCGACCGCCTCGCGACCTCGTCGGCGACCGCGAAGCCGCCGGGGTAGGCACACGGCGCACGGTCTTTCCCCCGAGGCCGCCGTCGCTCCGGTCGAGCTCCAGCCGGCGGTCCTCGCCTCGCCCCGCCCCGTCGCGGAGGAGAGGGCCCGCGTGCTCGTGACCGGAGGGTCCGGGATGCTCGCCTCCGATCTCGCGCCCGAGCTCGCCGCCGCCGGTTACGACGTTTATCCGCGGCCGCGGTCGGACCTGGACGTCACGGATCCTCTCGCGGTCGCTCGCGCGTTTCGCGACGTACACCCGCAGATCGTCGTCAACTGCGCCGCGTTCACGCGGGTGGACGCGTGCGAGACGGACCCGCGGTCCCACGCCGTGAACGCCGACGCCGTCGAAACGCTCGCGGCCGAGTGCGAGCTCCACGCCGCGCGCCTGGTCCAGGTCTCGACCGACTTCGTTTTCGACGGCTCGAAGGGGCTGCCGTACCTCGAGAGCGACGAGACCGGCCCCCTTTCCGCGTACGGCCGCGGGAAGCTCGCCGGAGAGGAAGCCGCCCTCCGGCTTCCGACCTCCCTCGTCGTGCGCGCGTCCTGGCTCTTCGGGCGGGGCGGCTGGAACTTCATCGAGGCGATCCTGAAGCAGGCGGAGCAGGGGAAGCGCGAGATAACCGTCGTCGACGACCAGCGCGGGCGACCGACTTCCACTACCGACCTCTCCGCCGCGATCCGGTCGCTCCTCACGGCCGGCGCAACCGGAATCTTCCACTTCGCCAACCGGGGCGCGGTGACGTGGTTCGAGTACGCGGTCGAGATCCTGAGCGTCGCGGGCCGGTCGGACGTGCGCGTCGTCCCCACGACCTCCGCCGCGCTCGCGCGTCCGGCCCCTCGGCCGGCGTACTCGATCCTCGACACGTCCAAGTACGAGGCCGCGACCGGCCGGACCATTCGCCACTTCCGCGAGCCGCTCGTCGAGTACCTCGCCGGAAGGCTCCGCCCGGAAGCGTGAAGCAACGGCTCGTGACAAAGCGAAACCGGCGCGCCCTCGCATGACGGAAGAGAAGGGGATCTCCGCCGCCGAGTGGAAACGCAAGGCGGTGCACGCCGCCTCCGGGCTCTTCGCGCTGACGTTCCGCTGGCTCGACTGGAAGGCCGCGGCCGCTCTCGCCCTCGCCGCGCTCCTCTTCAACCTCTTCGTGATGCCGCGCTTCGGACGCGCCCTGTACCGCGATCAATCGCGGCGATTCGACGCGGGCATCGTCGCGTACGCCGCGGCGGTTCTCGTTCTGGTCGTCCTGCTGCGGGATCACTACCTCGCGATCGCGGCGGCGGTGTGGGCGATGATGGCATTCGGGGATCCCGCCGCCGCCATCGCGGGGGAGCTCGTCGGCGGTCCGACGCTGCCCTGGAACCGCTCGAAGCGCTGGATCGGGCTCGCCGCGAACTGGGCGGCGGGCGCCACCGCTGCGATCCTCGTCTTCCGGTTCGTCTCGGCGCGCCCGCTCGAGCCCGTCGCGGTCACCCTGCTCGTCGGCGCCGCCGCGGTGTACGCGTTCCTCGAGACGGTGCGGGCGGGAATCGACGACAACCTCGTCGCGGCGGTCCCGACGGCGCTCGTGCTCGTCGCGCTCGGACGTTGGCCGGAAGCGCCCCTCGCGCCCTTCCACGCGGGATCCGCTGGGCGTCTCGCCGTCGCGCTCGGCGTGAACGTCGTCGCGGCGGTCGCTACGTCCGCGGCCGGTCTCGTCGCCCGATCGGGGGCGATCGCCGGAGCGATCGCGGGCTTTTTCGTCCTCGCGTACGGCGGGTGGGCCGCCTACGGCCTCCTCTGGGCGTTCTTCGCGGCCGCGACCGTCGCGACGAAGTGGGGATACGGCGTGAAGCGCGCCGCCGGCGTCGCGCAGGCGGACCGCGGGAGGAGGGGAGCGTCGCACGTCGCCGCGAACTGCCTCGTGCCGATCGCCTTCCTCGTCCTGGGGGCGCCGGCGGCGGCGTTCGCGGGCGCGCTCGCGGCGGCCCTCGCCGACACGCTCGCGACCGAGGTGGGAACGCTCTTCGGAAAGGATCCCCGCTCTCCGCTCGGCTTCCAGCGCGTGCCGCCCGGTACCCCCGGCGCGGTGTCTTCCGCCGGAACGCTCGCCGCGCTCGGAGGAGCGGCCCTTCTTGCGCTCTTCGCCTGGTTGTTCGGGTGGCTGCCGCGCGGTCTCCTTCTGGCGGTCATCGCGGGAGGTTTTCTTGGAGCGATCGCGGAAAGCCTGCTCGCCGACCTGGGGAGACGCCGCGGCTTCCGGCTCGATCACGAGTTCGCGAACGCCTTCAACACGTTCGTCGGAGGTCTCGCCGCCCTGGAGATCGCGCTGTCGGTCGAATCGGGGAGGCTCTATTGGCCGGGACAGGCGTGAAGGCATGGCTCCGGCTCGTCCGGCCGTTCACGCTCCTTCCTCCGCTCCTCGGGATCCTCTCGGGAGCGGTGTGCGCGTTCGGTTCGGCACACAACCCCGACCCGTCGCGGCGGCTGACGTGGCCGATCGTGATCACGGTCGTCATCGGCTCGCTCGCCGCGTCGGCGATGAACGCCGCGTCGAACATCGTCAACCAGATCGCGGACCTCGAGATCGACCGCCGGAACAAGCCGGACCGACCGCTCGTGCGCGGCGAGATCTCGATCGAGGCGGCATGGGCGGTCGCCGCCCTCCTTTATCTGGTCGCGATCCTTCCGACGTGGCTCGTCGTGCCCTATCCGTACCACTCCTTTTCGGAGCGGCTCGCGGCGCCGCTCCACCTGCACGCCGCCTTCTTCATCTACTCGGTCGGCGCTCTCGCGACTTTCGTCTATTCCTTCCCCTCCTTCGGCCGGAGCAAACGCCACTGGTTCTGGGCGAACTTCACGATCGCCGTCACGCGCGGCGGGCTGCTCAAGGTCGCGGGATGGTCGTTCGTCGCGTCGGTGGTCCTCTGGGAGCCCTGGGCGATCGGCGGCGTCTTCGCGCTGTTCCTCCTCGGCGCGACTTCGACGAAGGACTTTTCGGACATGGAGGGCGACCGCGCCCACGGCGTCGTCACGCTGCCCATCCGCTTCGGCGTCGGACGCGCCGCGAAAATGATGGCGCCGTTCTTCGTCGTTCCATGGCTCCTCGTCCCCGTGCTCGCGTGGCTGCCCGATCCCGACCGGCCCGGCGGGCTGCTCTTGACCGGCAACCGCCCGCTCCTGACGCTCGCCGGACTGGGGCTCGCCGCCTGGGGCGCTTACACGGCGCGACTCCTGCTGAAGAACCCGGAGGAGCTTGCCTCGACCGAGAACCACCCCGCCTGGACGCACATGTACCTGCTCCTGATGGCGGCGCAGGTGGCGTTCGCGATGGCGTACCTGTTCTGACCGCGTCCTCCCCTTCGCGCACCGCGCCATCCCGAGCCCTTCGCTCTTCTTGTCAACCCGAGCCCTTCGCCCTCCTTGTCACCCCGAGCCCTTCGCCCTCCTTGTCATCCCGAGCCCTCGCCCTCCCTTGTCATCCCGAGCGGAGCGAGGGATCTGTGTCCCTCTTCGACTTCGGTCTTCCGCTCAGGGCAGGCTCCGCGAGGGATCTGGTTCCTTTTGGAAAAGGTGACCAGATTCCTCGTCGCTTCGCTCCTCGGAATGACAAGTGGGGATTGCTCTCAGAATGACGGGCGAGGACTTACAATCTCTTCGTGGAGCGCGACGCCGCAGCCGTTCGACCGCCTCCGCCGGAGCCGGACGGTTATCGCGTCCGGTGGCGCGGTCTCGCGCTCACGTTCGACGAGGCGACGCTCAACCGGCTCGTGGGACGTCTCGCCGACCGCATTCCGGACCTCGAGAACCTCGAGGTCCACGTCCAGCCCGGTGAGCTGTCCGCGACGCTCGTCGTCCACCGCTTCGGCGTGCCGCTGTCTGCGAAGGCGACCCTGTCGCAGCTGCGGTTGAAGGACGGGTTCCTCGCGTTCGTTCTCGACAAGGTGCAGGCGCTCTCGTTCATACCGATTCCGGATCAGCTCATCTCCTACCTCGTCCAGAAGGCGCCGCCCGGGCTCCTCACCTACTACGCCGACGACCGGATCATGGTGGTGAACCTCTCGCAGTGGATGCCGCCCGGCATCGACCTCTCCCTCGAGCGGACGGTGTTCGAGGAACGGGCGCTCACGCTCCAGTTCGGCGACGGCTCGTACGACCTGGAGCCGTTCCTCGAGGACTAGGCCAGCCGGGCGAGAGGGGTCTGACCCCCCCAACCGCGAGGCTGCGCAAGACGGAAGCTCGAGGGGGTCAGACCCCTACGGACACGTCGCGAACGCGCTCGTGTCCTGGACCGGCGCCGCCGCCGTATTCAGCGGGTTCGTGTAGGTCTTCTGCGTGCCCGTCTGTGTGTCGGTGACGGTCACGGTGAACTCCACGTTCGTGCCCGCGGCGAAGAACACCCAGTAACGGCTGTTCAGGCCGCACCCGTCCAGGACCTTGATGAGCATCTCGAGGTTGCTCGGCGCGAAGAACCAGAAGAGACCCGAGTCCGGCGCGCCCGGAACCGCCGTCGCCATGAACTCGCCCGTCTGGCCGGCGCCGGTGCGGAACGATCCGCGGGCGCTGAAGCGGTTGTTGTTCATGCAGAGCGTGGTCGCGTTGGCAACGCAGGGGGCAGCCCCGGAACCGGTGCCGTAGTAATACTGCACCGCCTGGATGTCGTCGGTCTGGGGGACGAGGGTCGCCGTCGCCGCCGAGGATTTCATGAGAGCGGCGTTCCACTCGGCCGAGCCCGTCGTGCTGTGCGTGCTCTGCGCGGTATCGGGATGGCCGAGACCGAGGACGTGGCCCATCTCGTGGGCGAGGCCGGTGCGAAAAGTATTGGTCGAAAGGCCCGTGGCGCAGGTGTTCTTGCGCATCTGGACGGTCCCCGACTGCGCGGGGAAGTAGCTCTCGTCCCTGTACGTGCTCGGGGCGAGCGTGAAGGACGGCCCTCCGATTCCGATGACGCCTCCTCCGCAACCGCCCGCCGTCGTCCAGGCCCCGTTGGACGCGGCCTCGATGTCGAAACGAACTTCGACGGTGCCGCTCGCTCCCGGCCCGGAGACTCGGACGTCGCTTGCCGGGATCCCTGCCCAGCTGGATACCGCCGCCGATACGAGCGGGATTCCGTCGGAACCGTCGGAGAGGTTCGTCTGTGCCCCGGTCGTCCGCGTGGTCGCGTTGGGCGAGGCCCCCGTATCCCAGAACCAGCGAATGAGACAGGGCGTTCGTGAGCCGCACGTGCCCGGCTCTCGACCGCCGAAGTTGACCCACGTGGGAACGTAGCCGCGGCGCGGGATGCGCAGCGACCCGGTCGGGACCCGGTAGCGCGCTTCCCCAAGCGGCGTCGGCCGCCTCGAATCGCGAAGCGCGTCGAGGAAGGGCTCGAGCTCGCGCACCGCGCCTTTGGGCGCCGCTCCGGAGGCGATGCGCGAAAGGTGCTGATCCTCGTCGACCGCGAACACCGACCGGACGGCGTATAGATTTCGCTCGGCGTCCTCCATCACGTCGAACTGGGACAGACCAAACTCGGAGAGGCCGTATTCGCCGGCCTCCCGGCGCGGGTGAAGGAAGAGCACGGCTCTCTGGTTGGGCAGGAGCGTCGGCGAGCCCGGCATCCAGTGGAACGTCTCGTTCGCGTACCCGCCCGGAAGGCGGATCCAGAACGTGTCGCCGGGGAGCGAGCCTTTCAGCACCTCGAGCGGGCGGAGGCGGACGCGCGTGAACGGGAGCCGGTCGTCGCCGAGCGCAGTCTCGGAGTCCACCGCTTCGGCGAGCACGATGATCGGTGCCTGTCGCGCCAGGTCCGCATCCGAGAGCGGCAGGTAGGTGGCGGCGGTCGACGCCGCCGGCCCGCCGGCAGTCGCGAGAACCAGAAAAGCGGCAACGAGAAGGACTGGTCGCGTGGTCAAGGTGTGCCTCCTTTCGCGTAGCCTCGAGACGGGGTGCTCCGCCTCGCGCAGCGGTACCGTGCGCGGCCAATCGGCGGTGGTCCGAGTCGACATCGTTTTTTTCGAGGCGCGCTGAGGGGATGATAAGACGGATCAACGCCCGGGAGACGCTAGACTTAGGTCGAATGGCCCCTCCCGCTGGCGCGCCCATCGGGCCCCGCAAGATCCTCGCGCTTCTCGGCCTGTCGGGCCATTGAAAAAGCTCGTTTCCGCCCTCGCGCTCATCGCCGCGGCAGTCGCGGTCATCCTCGTTCTCATCGTCGGGTCGACGTTCGCGAAGGAGAGCGGCCGAGTGCGGCTGGCCGGCCTCGCGGCTCCTGTAACGATCGAGACCGACGCGCGCGGCGTCCCCACGATTCGCGCCGCCAGCGCCTCCGACGCTCTCTTCGGCCTCGGATACGCGCACGCGCGGGACCGGCTCTGGCAGATCGAGTACCAGCGGCGAATCGGTTCCGGACGTCTCGCGGAGATCCTCGGTCCCCGGCTCGTCGAGACCGACCGCTTCCTGCGCACCATCGGGTTCCGGCGCGCCGCGCTTTCGGCGTGGGAAGGTCTGTCGGCGGAGACGCGGGCCTCCGTGGAGGCGTACGTCCGCGGGATGAACGCCTATCTCGCGACTTCGTTCGCGCGCCCGATCGAGTTCCGGATCCTCCGTTTCCGGCCGGAGCCGTTCGACGCCGTGGACGGCATCGTGTGGGGGAAGCTCATGGCGTGGGATCTCGCCGGCAACGCGCGGAACGAGATCCGCCGCGGGCGGTTCATCGCCGCGGTGGGAAAGGAGCGGGCCACGGAGCTCCTGCCCCCCGTGCCGGCGGAACCGACGATTCTGCTGAACGATGAGTGGCGAAGCACTTTCCCGTCGCCCACGCCGCGCGGAGAGGGTCCGGGCGAGGGGAGAGCATCCGCCACCGTAGTCCCTTTCCCTCTTCTGGCCCGCCTCGACCGCTCTTTCGCGCTCGCCGGGGCCCGCGAACCGGATGACTCCGGGCTCGGCAGCAACTCGTGGGTGATCGCCGGTTCGCGAACGATCTCCGGCAAGCCGATCCTCGCGAACGACCCGCACCTCGCGCTCCGCGCCCCGTCGGTCTGGTACGTCGCGCGGCTGGAGGCTCCCGGGTACTCCGTGGCCGGCGCGACTCTGCCGGGCCTGCCCGGCGTCGTCATCGGGCGAAACGCCCGGATCGCGTGGGCGCTGACGAGCCTCGAGCCGGATGTCCAGGACCTGTTCGTCGAGGAGGTCGATCCGGCGGACCGGTCGCGCTACCGGTGGCGCGGCGAGCGGAAGACGTTCGAGACGCGACGGGAGACGATCCGCGTGCGTGGCGGCTCGGACGTCGTCATCGACGTGCGGACGTCGGTCCACGGCCCGATCGTGAGCGATGTGCTCGAGGGCGCCGCAGCGCTCGGCCCTGCTGTCGCGCTCCGGTGGACGGCGCTCGACCCGATCGACCGGACCGCGGAAGCGATCCTGGGGGTGAACCGCGCGTCGGGATGGACCGACTTCCTCCGGGCTCTGCGCCGCTTTCATGCCCCCCCTCAGAACTTCCTCTATGCGGACGGGGACGGGCACTTCGGGTACACCGCGGCGGGCTCGGTACCGATCCGGCCGCACGGTGACGGGCTCCTCCCGGTCTCCGGCGCCGGCGGCGACGACTGGACGGGGTACGTTGCCTTCGACGCAATGCCCCGCACGTTCGACCCGGCGCGCGGATTCCTCGTGACGGCGAACAACCGGGTTGCTTCGGACGCGTATCCTCACGCCATCACCGGCGACTGGCCGGAGGGTTATCGCGCCCGGCGGATCACCGAGAGGATCCTCGCGAGAGCGAAGCTCGACGCCAACGACGTTCGGTCGATCCAGCTCGATCGGGTGTCGCTGCAGGCAAACGCTCTTCTGCCGCTTCTGCTCGACACGGTCCCCGCGGACCCGGCGTCTCGCGAGGCGCTCGCGACGCTCGACGCGTGGAACCGGGACTTCTCACCCGACTCCGGAGCCGCGGCGATCTACGCGGCGTGGTATGCCGCTCTCGCGCGAATGCCGCAGGACGAGCTCGGCGAGACGCCCCTCGGCGGCCTGCGGTCGCGGTTCCTGATCAACTCGTTTCGCACCAACTCGGAGTGGTGCGACGACGTCACCACGCCGTCGCGCGAGGACTGCGCCGCCTTCCGCGCACGCACGCTCGCGCAAGCGGTCTCCCTTCTCCGGTCGCGCTTCGGGACCGATCCCTCGCGGTGGCGCTGGGAGGACCTCCACCGCGCGCGCTTCCCCCACGGGGTGTTCGACGCCGTCCCCGTGCTGCGGAAGTTCTTCAGCCTCGAGAAGGGGCAGGGCGGCGACGCGTCCACGGTGAACGTCGGCGCGTACCGGCTCGACGGCACGTTCCGGATGACGGACGGGCCGAGCTACCGGCAGATCGTGGACTTCGCCGATCCCGACGGCTTCCGGTTCGTCCACACGACCGGCCAGTCGGGGAACGTCTTCGATCGACGCTACCGGGATCTCCTGCCGTTCTGGCGGAAGGGCGGCGACTTTCCGATCGGACCCCCGGAGAAGGTCCT
>DASRPJ010000418.1:0-2354 GCA_035646435.1 Thermoanaerobaculia bacterium
CCAGGAAAAGAACATTTCGATCCTGGGGCTGTCCCATTTCCCCTTCGCTCAACGCACTTATTGGTCAGGAGCGCGATTCCTCATGGCGATTCTCTCGAGAGGACGTAGGGCATTCGGTGTCATTCTCCTGATGCTCGGAACCGCCTTCGTCGGTCTGTCGACGCGCGCCGGCACCTCCGTCGGAAGGACGACCCTCTGGCTCAGCAACGCCCCCTTCGAGGTGTCTCCGGGGACAGTCCGAGTGACCCTGACGACGACGCGCGACGATGGGACCGTCACGAGCGAGCTGCCGGTCGAGCTCGCAGTCGAAAAGTCGACCACGGCGTCCAGAGGGTTCGTTCGGATTCCGGTGACCGGCACCGTCATCGTGCACCGCCTGAAGGGCTCGACTGTTCGCCTCGGTCTGGTACCGCCCTGGACCGCATACCTCGCGGGATTGGGGGTTCTGTGCTGGTTCATCGGGCTGCCCTATGCGTTTCTTCGAACCGAGAACCTCTACGACGAATCGAGGAAGCCGGTTGGACCCTGGTACTACCTGCTCCTCGAGCCATCCGGGGGTCTGAGCCTTTCGCGCGTGCAACTTCTCATCTGGTTCCTTCCGGCTATCGCCATCTACGCCGGTGTGAGCCTGCCGCTCCACCGTTTTGCACCCATGGACACGACCCTTGCGGTGCTGCTGGGGCTTAGCGGCGCAACGACACTTCTCAGTAGCGCCGTTTCGCCGCCCGCGACGGTAGTTGTCCCGTCGACGAAGTCCCAGATTGCGATCCAGGACGACGTGCCTCCCCCGCCCTTCTACGGAACCGCCGGCACACGGCTGCCGTCTGGGAGCGCCTCGGAGATTCCGCGTCTCGATGCACGGGACCTGGTCACCGACTGGCAGGGCGGCGGTGACGTCTCTCGCTACCAGTACCTCCTGGTGAGTCTGGTGGGCGCGGCGGTCTTTACGATCGCGTTCCTTCGGACAGTTCGGATCCCGGCGATCCCGGAACAGTTCCTCTATCTCATCGCAGCGAGCCAGGCGACCTATCTGGGTACAAAAGCCGTTGGGGCCGCCAAGTCCCCGGGGCAACCGGAGCGAAATTGAAAGGACGCCAATACCGGCTTCTGACGACGCTCGGCTTCGTTCTGATGGTCGCGCGGTTCGCCGAGGCGCAGCCGAGCTGGCCGGACGAATGTGTCGGCTCTCTGAAGCCACCCAGCGCGCCCGTCAAGTTCGGCCTGCCCCTGGAGGTCGACGGAGGCGCCGCCCTCGGCCGTGATACGCCGGCGCCGTTCATCGCATCGATTCGCGCGACCCCGACCTTTCGCGTGAGCGGCGGAAAGTATGAGCTCGGGCCCTCCGTCGTGGTCGCTTACCTCAACCCGAAGTTCGAAGGCCTCGCCGGAGCCCGTGCGGCCGTCCGCGTCTGGAACGTCGAGTTGCCGGAGGCTCCGATTGTGAGTGGGTTTCTTTCGATCGACGGACTGTTCGGCACTCGTGGGGGCAAGCAGGTACTCGGAAGTCTGCGAGGTGACCTCGGTGGAGTCCTGGTCGTCTCGATCTTTGGGGGACGGGACTTCGGACGCCACGAGACTTTGATCGGGCTACGTGTCGGAACCGACCTGACCTGGCTGCGGGGTGCTCGAAGACAAACGGACTTCTTGCCCCCGCCCCCTCCGCCCCCCGTGGAGGAAGAGCCGTCCGACTACTACCGGATCGTTTCAACGGTGGTCCAGCGCGACGCGCTCGCTGCGTTTCACGTACCGCCTCCTCCAGCGGGGGTTCCGACTTCGGGCACGCCACAAAGCTCGCAGTTGGCCGCCGCGATGAGAGAGTTCGTCCAGAGCCAACGGTCCCAACCGATGCCGAGTTCGATCCGGGAGCTGGCCGAACGGCTGCCCGGCCCTCTGACCGCGGCGTTTCCCCTCTCTGCCATCGAAGAGGGGATCCGCGAGGCGGTTCGCATCGCCGAGACTGCGAACGTTCCTGTGCCGATCCCTCCGGAAGGCAGAAAGCTGGTAGCGGCCGTAGTCCGCGGCTGGTGTCGCGCGGCGACGCTCGTCGAGTAGCCGGAAATGTCGTGACGAAACGCGGCCTGGTCATCAGCGGAGGCGGCTCCAAGGGGGCCTTCGCGGTCGGAGCACTGGAGTATCTCCTCGTCGATCGGGGTCTCACGTTCGACGTCGTCGCGGGCACGAGCACGGGCTCCCTGATTGCGCCGTTCGTGCTCACGAACGATCTTCCGCTGCTCATCGACCTCTACACGAGCGTGCGCCAGACGGACATTCTTCTCGGAAGGCCCGTGGCGCAGTCGGTGGCGCTCTCCGCTCTGTTCGGATCGGTTTCATCGATTTATGACTCCGCGCCGCTC
>DASRPJ010000419.1:0-21171 GCA_035646435.1 Thermoanaerobaculia bacterium
CGCTCGAGCATGTCCTCCGCGTGGTCCTGCGCGACGCGGTCGAGGGCGCCGCTCGGAGCGACGGGCGGGAGGCCCTGCCGGCGCCGTTCGAGATTGACGCGGTCGAGCATCCGGCGCCGCATGTCCGCGGAGTCGGCGTACTCGCGCGCGCGTCCCGCGGCGTACTCGTCCCACGTGACCCCGATGAGGAAGACGTAGAGCGGGACGTCGTCGAGCATCGCGACGCCCACTCCGAGGTCGCGAAAGTCCGAGCGGAGGAGGTGGGCCCACGTGGTGCCGCCCCGGGACTTCCAGTAAGCGATCACTTCCGGGACGCTGCCGTCCGCGCGCGTGAAGACCTCCGCGAGCGCCTTGACGGAGTAACCCGCTTTCTCCGCGCGAGCGACGAGCTCTTTCTCGGGCGGCGGATGGAGGTCGGAGTCGCCGCGCCGAACGGCTGCGTCGGCAAGATCCTGCGCGACACGGGTGAGCGAAGGCGAAAGCGCGAGAGCGGGCGCTCCCGCGCGCCCGCGCTCGGAGTTGATGCTCGCGAGAAACTCGTCCCGGAGCGCGCCGAAGTCGTCGGGCGGCGGTGCGCCCGCGACGAGCAGTAGGGAAAGGAGGGCAGCCCTCATGGGCCTGTCATTTTGCCGTCTTCGCCGTCCCTGTCATCCCGAGCGCTTCGCCCTCCCCTTGTCATCCCGAGCGAAGCGAGGGATCTGTGTTGGCCCTTTGAAATCGATACCTTGGTCGCGAGGGCCCGGATTCCTCGTCGCTTCGCTCCTCGGAATGACAACTACGGCGTCCTCAGAATGACAGCGGAGTCCTCAAATCGCCTCCAGGCCCGTCTCCAGGTCCGCGATCAGGTCCTCGACGTCCTCGATCCCGACGGAGATGCGGACGAGACCCATCGTGATTCCGAGGCGCTCGCGATCCGCCTCCGGAATCGAACCGTGCGTCATCGTCGCCGGATGTCCGATGAGGGTCTCGACCCCGCCGAGGCTCTCTCCGAGCGAGCAGATCCGCACCCGGTCAAGCATCGCCTTTGCCGCCTCGAACGACCCGACGTCGAAGGAGATCATCGCGCCGAACCCCTTCATCTGACGCATCGCGAGCTCGCGCTGCGGGTGGTCGGGCAGGCCGGGGTAGTACGTCTTCTTCACTTTCGCGTGACTCGCGAGGTAGCGCGCGATCTCCCGCGCGTTCGACTCGTGACGCTCCATCCGCACGGCGAGCGTCTTGATTCCCCGCAGCACGAGCCACGAGTCGAAGGGGCCGAGGATCGCTCCCGAGCCGTTCTGCACGAACGCGAGCCACTCCACGTGCGCCGGGTCTTTCGCGACCGCGATGCCGCCGACGGAGTCGGAGTGACCGTTCAGGAACTTCGTCGTCGAGTGGACGGAGAAGTCTGCGCCGAGGTCGAGCGGCCGCTGCAGGTAGGGGGACGCGAAGGTGTTGTCCACGACGACGAGGGCGCCGCGCTCGTGGGCGATCTGCGACAGCAGCGGGATGTCGCAGAGCGTCATCATCGGGTTCGTCGGCGTCTCGAGGTGCAGGAGCTTCGTGTTCGGGCGCATCGCGGCGCGCACCGCTTCCGCGTCGGCGGTGTCGACGAACGTGAACTCGACGCCGTAGAGACCCAGGATCTTCGTGTAGTAGCGGTAAGTGCCGCCGTACGTCAGGTCGGAGCAGACGACGTGCTCGCCGGTCTTCACGAACGTCGAGACCGCGGTGATTGCGGCCATTCCCGACGCGAACGCGCGCGCTCCGGCTCCCCCCTCGAGGACGGCGAGGTTCTCCTCGAGCGCCGCGCGCGTGGGGTTCTGCGTCCGCGCGTACTCGTACTCTTTGTGCTTCCCGAGCTCCTCCTGCACGTAGGTGGAGGTCTGGTAGATCGGGACGGCGACGGCTCCCGTCGTCGGGTCGGGAGCGTTGCCGGCGTGGATCGCGTCCGTAGAGAATCCCATCGTTTTTTCCTCTTCGATTCTCAAATAGTCAGCGCGGCGGCTGGAAGATTCCCTGCCCGGGGTACCGCTCCGCGCCGTCCGGGAACAGGGTCACGACGGTCTTCTCGGGCCCGAGCCGCCGCGCGACCTGAAGAGCCGCGGCCGCAGCGACCCCGGAAGAGCCTCCCACGAGGAGGCCTTCCTCGCGCGCGAGCGTCCGGCACGTCGCGAAAGCCTCGTCGTCGTCGATCCGGATCACCTCGTCGATGACCGACCGATCGAAGATCGGCGGATAGAACGACAGTCCGATCCCCTCGACCGCGTGCGGGCCCTGCTTTCCGCCGCCCAGGATCGAGCCCTGCGGCTCCGCGGCGACGCGCAGGAGGCGCGGAATCCGCTCCTTCAGGAAGCGGCCGGCGCCGGTGAGCGTCCCCGTCGTGCCGACGCCCACGACGAACGCGTCGATCGAGTCGCCGAGCTCCGCCCAGATCTCGGGCGCCGTAGTCTCGTAGTGCGTCCTCGGGTTGACCGGGTTCGCAAACTGGTTCGGGAGGTAGGCCCCCGTCTCCCGCGCGATCTCCTCGGCGCGCCGGATCGCGCCCGACATGAGCTCGGCCGCGGGCGTCCGCACGACCTCCGCGCCGAGCGCCACCATGAGCTTGGCCTTGACTTCGCCGTAGCCCTCCGGCATCACGACGACGCAGCGGTAGCCGCGGACCGCCGCGACCATCGCGAGCGCGACACCGGTGTTCCCCGACGTCGGCTCGACGATCGTCCCTCCCGGGTGCAGCAACCCGCGCGCTTCGGCGTCCTCGACCATCGCCCGCGCGATCCGGTCCTTGACGCTGCCGCCGGGGTTCAAAAACTCGAGCTTCGCGAAGATGCGCGCCGCGCCCCGGGAGAACCGGGAGAGCTCCGCATGAGGGGTGGACCCGATCGCTTCGAGAAGTCCGGGGCCGGTGCGGACGGGGACGGGGTTCAAAGCGACGCGAAGATAGCAGATGGGTCCGTCGTCCCGAGCCCCTGCCCTCACCCTTGTCATCCCGAGCCCTTCGCCCTTCTTGTCATCCCGAGCGAAGCGAGGGATCTGGTCCCCTTTCGAGAGAGCCACAGATTCCTCGTCGCTTCGCTCCTCGGAATGACAGGTGAAGGGGTTGTCATCCCGAGCGCAGCGAGGGATCTGTGTCCCGCCCGACAGGGCCACGTCGCTCGTCGGAATGACAGACAAAAAAAAGCCCCGGCGGATGCCGGGGCCTTCGAACCAGTGTGGTGGTTCGACTCAGTAGGCCTGCTGCGTCCGGCGCGACGAGTAGCACTCGCGGCAGTAGACGGGCTTGCCGTTGGTCGGGTTGAAAGGAACCTGCGTCTGCTTCCCGCAACCGTCGCAGGTGACGTCGTAGAGCGTGCGTTCCCGGCCTTCGCCGGAAGCCGCCTTGCGCTTGTCGCGGCAGACCTTGCAGCGCTTGGGCTCGTTGGTGAAGCCCTTGCGCGCGTAGAACTCCTGATCGTCCGCCGAGAACAGGAACGTGTTTCCGCAATCAACGCAGGTGAGATTCTTGTCGGTGTATTGCTGCATCATTTGACCTTGCCGATCTCCTGGGTTTTACCCTCTTCGTGGAGCGTTGCCGCTCCAATCAAATAAACCGAAACTTCGATTCGAAACCCCCGGCACGCGCCGGGTGAGAGTTCTCTCTAGGACCGACCCCCTTTCGAGCGCGCGAACGCCGCCCCGCGTAGGCGTACGGATGGGGGATGGACAAACATAGTGATGTGCCGGGTATGCGGGGTTTTCGTAAAAGTTGACGCATCGTAGCGTGTGCCGAAACGGCAGTGCAAGGGGTTTTTTGAACGGCGAGGTCGTACGACCTAGGTCGGAGAAGGCGGGCAAACGACCCGTATTTACAGGAGATTTGCAGGATCCACGGGAGACGTCGCGGTTCGATCGAGACTTCGTCTCTGTACTTACGGGGAGGGATCTGACCCCTGCGGGGTCAGACCCCATGCCGGCGAGGAAGCGGTCGCGTAACGCTTGCGGGGGATGCGGCCGGCGCGATACGCGTCGCGCCCCGACTCGACGGCGCGGCGCATCGCGCGAGCCATGAGCACCGGGTCCTTCGCGCCCGCGATGCCGGTGTTCATCAGGACGCCGGCGGCGCCGAGCTCCATCGCGATGCACGCGTCGGACGCGGTTCCGACGCCGGCGTCCACGATCACCGGCACCTTTGCGTGCTCGATGATGATCGAGATGTTGTTCGGGTTCTGAATTCCGAGCCCCGAGCCGATCGGCGCTCCGAGCGGCATGACGGCCGCCGCTCCTTCCTCCTCGAGGCGGCGGCACACGACCGGGTCGTCGGACGTGTAGGGGAAGACGACGAACCCTTCCCTGACGAGCGTGCGGGTCGCTTCGAGGAGGGCCGCGTTGTCGGGCCACAGCGTGCGTTCGTCGCCGAGGACTTCGAGCTTGACCCAGTTGGAGAGCCCGACCTCCCGCCCGAGCCGCGCGGTGCGGACCGCGTCGTCCGCGGAGTAGCAGCCGGCGGTATTGGGGAGGAGCGTCATCTCCGGCGGGAGGAAGTCGAGGAGCGACTCGCGCGTCCGGTCGAGGTTGATCCGGCGCACGGCGACTGTGACGATCTCGGCGCCCGACTCGCGGTGGGCGTCCTTCATGAGGGCGAACGAGGGGTACTTTCCGGTCCCGACGATCAACCGCGAGCGGAAGGCGCGGCCGCCGAGAACGAGAAGGTCGTCGGTCTGCCCCCTCTCGGCCTTGTCGGGAGCCTGCTCCCTCTCCCCTTTGGGGAGAGGGTCGGGGTGAGGGGCGGTATCCACCGGGGTTTCCGTCGACATGCCCCGATCCTGTCGCGTCGGACGCGCCCGGTCAAGGAAGGAGGACGTTGTCGATGAGCCGCGCGCGGCCCACGCGGACCGCCGCGGCGAGAGCGCTCCCGCGCTCGGCTTGCCGGACGGGACTCATCGTGTCCGGGTCGACGACGTCGACGTAGTCCACGCCGAGCCCGGCTTCGGTCAGCTTGCGGCGGACCGCCGACGTCAACCGCGACGCGTCCCGCTCGCCGCGTTCGACGGCTTCCCGCGCTTCGAACATCGCGCGCGGGAACGCGGCGGCGAGCTCTCGCTCCGCCGGCGAGAGGTAGGCGTTGCGCGACGACATCGCGAGGCCGTCCGGCTCGCGGACGGTTTCGCCGACGACGAGCCGGATCGGAAAGTCGAGGTCGCGGACCATCCGGCGAACGACGGCGACCTGCTGGAGGTCTTTCTGCCCGAAGAACGCGACGTCCGGCGCGACCTGGAGGAAGAGCTTGGCCACGACGGTCGCCACGCCGGCGAAGTGTCCGGGGCGCGCCGCGCCCTCTCCGCCCTGCGAGACGTCGCCGACTTCCACGGTCGTCGAGAACCCGGGCGGATACAGGTCCTCGGCCCGGGGCAGGTAGACGGCGTCCACGTGCTCGCGTTCGAGCGCGGCGAGGTCCTCCGCCTCCCGGCGCGGATATCGGGCGAGGTCCTCGCCGGGCGCGAACTGGAGCGGGTTGACGAAGATCGACACGACGACGAACGGGCCGTCCCGCCGGGCCCGGCGAACGAGGGAGAGGTGTCCCTCGTGGAGCGCGCCCATCGTCGGGACGAAGGAGATCGACTGCCGGGCCCCGCGCGCCTCGCGGACGAGAGCGCGCAGCGCCGCAGCGTCCCGGGCGGTTTTCAGTACACCCGCCGCAGCGCGGGCTTGCCCCCCGAAAAGGACTCCTGCTCCGTCGGGAAGCTGCCTTCCTTGACGTCCCGCGTGAACGCCTTCGCCGCGTCCTCGATCACCTTCGAGAGGTCCGCGTATTGACGCACGAACTTCGGATGGATGTCGCGGGTCAGCCCCATCACGTCGTGGAAAACTAGGACCTGCCCGTCGCAGGACGGCCCCGCGCCGATCCCGATCGTCGGCACGCCGATCTCTTTCGTGATCTCCGCCGCCAGCGCCGCGGGGACGCACTCGAGCACGATCGCGAAACAGCCGGCGTCCGCGAGCGCCTTCGCGTCCTCGCGGATGGCGCGCGCGCTCCCCACTTCGCGCCCCTGCACTTTGAAGCCGCCGAACTTGCGAAACGACTGGGGCGTCAGCCCGACGTGCCCCATCACCGGGATGTCGGCGGCGAGGATCGCTTCCACGGCCGGCAGCACGCGAGCGCCCCCTTCGACCTTGACGGCGGCGCATCCACCCTCGGCGAGGAAGCGCCCCGCGTTCTCGACGGCGCGGTGCGGGTCGGTCTGGTAGGAGAGGAACGGCATGTCGCCGACCACGACCGCGCGCTTGACGGCGCGCGAGACCGCCTTCGAGTGGCGGATCATGGAGTCCATCGTCGCCGTCAGGGTGCTCGGCTCGCCGTAGACGGCCATCTCGACGGAGTCGCCGACGAGAAGGACGTCCACGCCGGCCGCGTCGAGGAGGGCGGCGGACGGCGCGTCGTACGCGGTCAGCATCGCGATCTTTTCCCCGCCCTTGGCGGCAACGAGTGCGGGGATGGTGAGCGGAGAGGTTTCGGAGAGGCTCGGCATGTCGCGCTCCTTTCCTTTCGGTCGACGTCCCGAAGACCGGGATCGCCGCCGAGAAGGGCGTCACGACGAATTATAGGCAAATCCCCGGTGGGGGTTCAGGGAGGGGTCAGGTCTCCACTTGCCACTTTCTGGGTCAGGTTCTGGGAGGGGTCAGGTCTTCACCTGACACTTTGCTCCGCAAAGGTGTCAGGACCAGATCGGCGAGACGGGCGCCCGTGCGATCAGTGAAGACCTGACCCCGCTAAGATTTTGAGGACGCCGCCGGGACGTAGTACTGCATCCCCTTGCGGGCGCGGCGGATCTGGGCGACTAGGTCGTCGAAGTCGGCGGGCTGGTTCACGAAGTCGATTTCGTTGGTGTCCACTACGAGGAGCGGCGTCTCCTCGTAGTGGTAGAAGTAGTAGTTGTAGGCCTCGATCAGCTGCGCGAGGTACTCCGGCGTCATCCCTTTCTCGAACGCCCGCGAGGCCTTCTTCACCCGCTTCAGGCACGTTTCGAGCGATCCCTGCAGGTAGATGACGAGGTCGGGCTTCGCCACCGAGTCGGAAAGCAGCGAGTAGAGGCGGTCGTAGATCATGAGCTCGGAATCGTCGAGGTTCAGGTACGCGAAGATCTTGTCCTTCGGGAAGTGGTAGTCCGCCACGACGAGGGTCGTGAAGAGGTCGATCTGCGCGATCTCGCGCTGCTGCTGGTAACGCGACAGAAGGAAGAAGAGCTGGGTCTGGAAAGCGGAGCCCTTCTTCTTCTTGTAGAAGTCCGTCAGAAACGGGTTGTCGACGTCCTCGAGGATCTTCGTGCCGTGAAACCGGCGCGCGAGCATCTCGCAGAGAGACGTCTTGCCCACCCCGATCGGCCCGTCGAGCGCGATGTGGCGAAGGGTGAGGTCGCCCTCGGACGGGATGGCCATCGGCGCGGATTCTAGACGACGAGCTACCGCACCATCACGTCGGCGATTCCGAACGCCGCGAGCGCGACCGACACGAACCCGTTCGCGGTGAAGAACGCGGCGTTCACCCGGGACAGGTCGCGCGGGCGAACGATCAGGTGCTGATAGAGCAGAGCGGCGGCGGTCGCGCCGATGCCGATGCCGAAGAGAGTCCCGCCCCCCTCCAGCCGCCACACGAGCAGGAGGAGCGCGACCATCCCCGCGTGGAAAAGCGCGGAGATCGCGAGCGCGGGCCCCGCTCCGAGACTCGCCGGAATCGAATGGAGCCCCGTGCGACGGTCGTGCTCTTCGTCCTGCAGGGCATAGATCACGTCGAAGCCCGCGGTCCAGAGAAGGACGGCAAGGCCGAGCAGGACGGCCATCGTGCCGAGATCGCCGCGCACCGCGATCCACGCGCCCACGGGCGCCATCGCGAGGCAGAGGCCGAGCAGAAGGTGCGACAGCGCGGTGTGGCGCTTGGCATACGCGTAGAGGAAGAGAATCGCGAGCGCGACCGGCGAGAGAAGAAGCGTCAGGCGGTTCAGGCTCGCGGCCGCCGCGAGGAAGAGGACGACCGAAGCCGCGAGGAAGACCCGGACATAGGTCACCGAGAGGGCGCCGGACGGAAGGGCCCTCGAGGCGGTGCGAGGATTTGCGGCGTCGAGCTCGCGGTCCGCCAGGCGGTTGTGTGCCATGGCGGCGCTCCTCGCGCCGACCATCGCGAGGAGGATCTTCGCGAGTGTCGCCGCCTCCGGCCAGCCGTCCGCCGCGAGCACCGCGGCCAGCAGCGCGAACGGCAGCGCGAAGATCGTGTGCGAGAACTTGATCATCTCGAGCGTTGTGCGAAAGGGCCGCACGACGCGAGACGCCGAGCTCGTCACGACGGTCGGCGTTTTCGCGCTCGCTCTTTCTCTGTCCCCTTCCATCGAAACGTCTCGTCCGGCAGGTCGATCCCGAGGAGCCGGGCGGCGCGGGCGCACCACGCGTCGAGGAAGCGGTCCATCGAAGGTTCCCGGACGTAGAACGCCGGCGACGGCGGCGCGACGATCGCGCCGGCGAGCGTGACGCGCCTCATATTCTCGACGTGGACGAGCGAGTAGGGAGACTCGCGGAACGCGAGGACGAGCGGCCGCCGCTCCTTCAGGCAGACGTCCGCGGCGCGCTGGAGAAGGCCGCGGGAGATGCCGTTCGCGATGGCGCCGAGCGTTCCGGCGCTGCACGGGATGACCGCCATGCCGGCGACCGGGTAGGAGCCCGAAGCGATCGTCGCGCCGACGTCGTCGTTGGGGTGAATCTCGATGCGACGCGCGGCTTCGCGCGAGAGCTCCAGGCCCGAAACCCAGTCCGCGCCAGTGGCGATCGCTGGGTCGATCTCGGTGCGGGCCACCGCCAGGCTGGAGGCCGAGAACACGAGGTGAAGGCGCGACACCGCCGGAGAGCCGCAGACGAGCTCGAGGAACCGCCGCGGGAGCGACGCGCCCGACGCACCCGAGATTCCAACGACGAACTCGCGGCCCGGCACGACGGCTGAGTCTATCGGGCGGGAGGAACCCCCGTAAAAACTCCCGTCGGATGCCAGCGCCCTTTCCAGTCCCGGGGGAGTCCCGCCGTTTCAAAGTCTTCCGCCCGTTTGCGGCCTGTCCACCCGGCAGCTTTTCTTGCGCCGCGCGCCGGCGCCGACGGCCGGGCGACGCGCGCAACACTTTCCGCACGAGAAGTTCCTTCAGAAGCGAGCGAGGGCACGCTTCTCGCCCTCAGCCGGGACCAACCGTCAGGAGGTGCCGATGGAGAACGCCTGATCGCAAAACTCGATGAGGACGAAGACGCTGTTTCGTTTCTCTCGGATCGGACCCGCACGGATGGAACTCTCCGCATCGACAGACAAAGGAGCATGCAATGACGACGACCCGCAGTTCCCCTGCCCCCCACCCCGGCCCTCTCCCCGCAAGGAGGGAGAGCGAGAAAATTCGCCGGCGCTGGCCGGCCGCCGTTCTCGGCGCGACGTTTCTGTTCGTCGCCGCCGGTCTTTCCGCCGACACCGCCGCCGAGGCGGCGCCATCCGGAAAGGTGAACATCAACCAGGCGTCGGCGGCGCAGATCGCGTTTTTGCCCCGCATCGGCGAGAAGGTCGCCGTGCGCGTCCTCGAGTATCGAAAGAGCCACGGGCCTTTCGCCCGGACCGAGGACCTCATGGAGGTCAAGGGGATCGGGGAAAAGCTCTTCCTGACGTTGAAGCCCTACCTCGCCGTGAGCGGTCCCACCACACTCGCCGCAAAGGTTCGCTCGGGATCTCCTCGAAAGCGGGGAGCTTCCGCTCCCGCCAACAAGCCCGCACAGAAAACCGCTCCGGCCTCCGTCCCCGCGGGCAAGGGACGGTGACGATCGTGCCCGCCCGGGGCCGCGCGAGCGGCCCCGGGCTTTCCCCCCCGCTCGGACTGAGCTCGATCGAGCTCGTCGTCGGGCTCGCCGTCGCCGGCGCGCTCCTGGCCGCGACCGCGACCGGAGCCTTTCAGCTCCAGTCGGCGCTCGCCGTGCGGTCCGCCGCGGCGGAGCTGTCGGCGGCGTTCCTCCGGGCGCGCGCGTACGCGCTCACGAAAGGCATCGCCGTCGCCCTCAAGTTCCGGAAGGACGGCGGGAGGTGGGAGTGGGCGCTCTATCGCGACGGAAACGGGAACGGAGTACGGAACGCGGAGATCGCTTCCGGGGTCGACCGTTCGCTCGGTCTCGCGATCGTGTGGCCGAGATCGGACGTGCGCCCCGGAATCCTGAGAGGCACTCCGGTGCCGGATCCCGGCAGCCCCGGCTCGTCGCTCGACCGCCTGGACGATCCGATCCGCTTCAACAGCTCCGACCTCTGCTCTTTTTCCCCGCTCGGTGAGAGCACGCCCGGCTCCGTCTACCTGTGGGACGGTCGCGACCGAATGGCGGTGGTCCGGGTGTTCGGACGGTCCGCGAAGGTCCGCACGCTGTTCCACTATCGCGGAGAAAGGAGCTGGAGGAAGTAGACGAGAGTCAGGCGATCGGATAGGCCGTCACGGTCGAATCGGGGGCGGCCCAGAGGACCGAGTCGCGGTACACCGCCCCGGGAGGGATCTTGCCTCGCGCGGCGATGCATCCCTTGAGCTCGGCGCCCGCGCCGACCTCGACGCCTTCCCACACGACGCTCTCGATCAAGTGCGCCCCGCGGCCGACCGTCGCGCGGCCGATGACGCTCGACACGCCGTCGAAGCCTCTTGACGGACTCAGGGAGAGGATTCGTGAGGCCAGGTCGAACTTCCCCCTCTCCGGAGGGAACGACTCGGCGCGGGTGAGAACCTGCCGGGTGGCCCGAAGAAAGTCACGCGGGGTTCCGAGGTCCCAGAAGGGCTGGTCGTGCAGCAGCCAGCCGATCTCTTCCCCCGAATCGAGGAGCGGTTTCCAGAGGTCGGTGACGAGGGATCGTTCCCCCTCCGGAATGCGCGGGAGGACCCGCGGCGAGAAGGCGGAGACCCCCGTGTAGGCGAGCGGCCAGGAGGACTTCGTTCCGAACGACACGATCCGGTCCCCCTCCGAGGCGAGCGGGGTGAATCGGGCGGGCGCCTCGTTCTCCGTGACGAGAAGGGTCACCGCCCGGCCCGTCTCCCGGTGGCGGGAAAGGAGGGCGCCGAAGTCCGCGTTGATCGCCGAGTCCGCGTTGACGACGACGAAGTCGTCGCCGGCGAGCCACTCCGAGGCGTTTCGCAGCGCTCCCGCCGTTCCGAGGATCTGCGGCTCGTGAAAGAAGCGGACGCGCGGGAGCCCGGCGGGGAGGTCGGAGAGCCTCTGCTCGATCGCCGAACCCAGGTGGTGAAGGTTGATCCCCACTTCCGACACTCCCGCGTTGGCCAGCCTCGAGAGGTGGCCGAGCGCGAGCGGAACGTTCAGGAAAGGGAAGAGAGATTTCGGGATCTCTTCGGTGACCGGCCGGAACCTCGTGCCGAGGCCGGCGGCGAGGAGCAACGCCTTCACGGCTTCTCGAGCAGCATGTCGGGCGGCAGGGATGGATCCTCGCCGCGGCGGCGCGCGTAGAGGTTCGCGTAGGAATAGGGGATCGCGTCCGCCGGATCGAGTCCGAGTCGCGGGATGACCGCGCGAATCGCCGTCGGGTCCCCCTCGATTTCGACGAAGGTACCGATCGGGGTCTCGTCGAGCGCGATGACGCAACGTTCGAGCGACCACTCCTCCCGCTGCTTTTCGTAACGGAAACGCGGCCGGTATCCGAGGCCGGAGAGGATCCGGACGAGCTCGTCGGGGTCGGCCACTTCGGTCTCGCGCTCCTCACGGCTCTTGATGCCCGCGGAGAACTGCGCCGGTCCCTTGAAAGTCAGGATCGCGCCGTCCGGGGTGCGGCGGAGCCGAAGGGTGCAACCGCGTTTCGCGATCGAGCCCTCGGAGTCGTCGTAGAGGTCGTTCGACTCGAAGTGACGGGGCGTGACGAGCCGCGCCCCGCTCTCTCGAAGACGTCCGCGAACGGCGCCGAGGTCGGGGGCGGGGAGCTTGATCTCGACCTCGGCGCCGCCGGGACGTCCCGCTCTCCGCCCGGCCGGATCACCGGAGGACGCACTCACGGAAGGAGCCGTCGCGCGATCTCCTGGGCCCGCTTCCCCTCCACGCGGCCGCGGTGGAGCACCATGAGCTCCTTCATCACGAGGCCCGCCTCGCGCGCCGTCGTGAACCCTTTCTCCCGGATGATCTCCGCGATGGCTGCTTCGAGCTCGGCGTCCGTAAGGCCTTTCGGGAGATACGCCTCGAGGATCTGGAGCTCTTCGCCCTCGACTGCCGCGAGGTCTTCCCGACCCCCCTTGCGGTACTGGTCGATCGACTCGCGCCGCTGCTTGACGGCCCTGCGGACGATCGCCTCGCTCTCGTCGTCCGTCAGCTCGCGGCCCTTCTCGATCCGGTCGTTCTGGAAAGCGGAGAGAAGGAGGCGCAGCGTGGAAACCCGGCGCTTCTCGCCGGCCTTGAGCGCCTGCTTCAGGTCGCGCTCGATCGGGCCGCGCATTCGGGGAGGCTACCACCCGCGGGGAGGCTCCCGCTCCGAGCTCTCCGCGTGTCCGTTCGCGGGGTAGCCTCTCCCCGTGGAGCGCTTCCTCGTCGGCACCGCCGGGCACATCGATCACGGCAAGACTGCCCTCGTCCGGGCGCTCACGGGGATCGACACGGATCGGCTGCCCGAAGAAAAACGACGCGGCATCACGATCGACCTCGGCTTCGCGCACGCGGAGTGGGACGGGGTGCGGATCTCCTTCGTGGACGTGCCGGGGCACGAGCGTTTCGTGCGAAACATGCTCGCGGGCGCGGGCGGGATCGACGCGGTCCTCCTCGTGGTCGCGGCGGACGAATCGGTCATGCCGCAGACGCGCGAGCACTTCGAGATCGTGCGCATGCTCGGGATCCGGCGGGGCGTCGTCGCGGTGACGAAGACCGACCGCGTCTCGCCGGACCTCGTCTCTGTGACGGCGTCCGACGTCGCCGACCTGATGCGCGGCTCGCCGCTCGCCAGTGCGCCCGTCGTCGCCGTCTCCGCGCGGACGGGTGCGGGCCTCGAGGAGCTGAAGCGCGCGATCGTCGGCCTCGCCCTTCCGGCCGCGGAGGAGGGGCGCGCGTCGCGCGGCGTGCGGCTTCCGATCGACCGCGCGTTCACGATCGCCGGGTTCGGGCCGGTCGTCACGGGCAGCCTCGTTTCGGGAACGATCTCGCGGGAGCAGAAGCTCGAGCTTCTTCCCGAACGGCGCATCGTGAGGGTCCGGCGGATCGAGGTCCACGGCCGGGAGACGGCCGAGGCTCGCGCGGGAGAACGGGTGAGCGTGAACGTCGCCGGGGCCGAGCTCGCGGAGATGGGCCGGGGCAACGTGCTCGCGTCGCCCGGCGCTTTCGCGACGAGCGCGCTCGTCACCGTTCGCGTCGACCTCCTCACGTCGTCGCCGCCCCTGGAGAGCGGGGACCGGGTGTCGCTCCATCACTTCTCCTCGGAGGCGCGGGCGTCCCTGCGCGTACTCGCGGGGAGAAGGATCGAGCCGGGAGGCTCCGCGCGAGCGCAACTGCGGCTGTCCGCGCCGCTCGCCATCGCGCCGGGCGACCGGTTCGTGCTCCGCCGCCTGTCGCCGGTATCGACGATCGGAGGGGGCGTCGTCTTAGACGCGCTCGCGCCGCCGCTCGCGCGGCGCCCGGCCGCAGGTCTTTCCGCGCTGCTCGAAAGGCTCGAGCACGGCCCCCTCGAGGACCGGCTCCAGCTCTGGATCGAAGAGGCGCGGAACGCGGGCGCGTCCGAAGGGGAGCTCGCGGTACGAGCGGGAGTGACCCCGGCGGAAGTCCGCGCATCGCTCGCCGGCGCGCTCGCGGAGGGACGCGTGCGCGCGCTTCGACGCTCGCCCGACCGCTACGTCGCCGAGTCCGTTCTCGTGGCCCTCGTCGAGAAGGCGCGGTCCGAGATCGCGGCATACGTCGGCGCGGGGAGCGGCGCCATCGGAATGCCGCGCAGCACTCTGATGTCTCGCCTGCTGCCGGGAGCCGAGGCGGCGTGGACCGAAGCGGTCGAGTCCGCGCTTCTCGAGCGCGGCGCATTCGTCGCTGCGGGCGAGGAGGCGCGGGTGCCCGGCCGGGACGACCTTCCCGGGCGGGAACGGGAGCTCTCAGAGCGGATCGCCGACGTTTTCCGCGAGCGCGGGCTCGCGCCGCCGTCGCCGGCCGAGGTCGCGCAGGTGGTGCAGCACCGCCCGAAGGTCGTCGAGGGCCTGATCGGATACCTCGTGAAACGGGGTGCGCTCGTGCGCCTGCCGGGAGGCTGGATCGTCGCGCGCGACGCCGTGGACGAAGTCGTTCGCCGCCTGCGCGCTTCCGGGAAAGGCGGCATCGAGATCGCCGAGTTCAAGGAGATGTTCGGCCTCTCCCGCAAGCTCGCGATCCCGCTCCTGGAGCACCTGGACGGCGAGAAGGTCACGAGAAGGATCGGGGACCGCCGCGAGATCCTGAACGGCTAACATTCCGCCCGTGCCGCTCGGCTCGCGCACCCTTCTCGACCGCTACGAGGTTCTCGCGCCTCTCGGAGCCGGGGGCATGGGCGAGGTCTATCGCGCGCGGGACCTCCGGCTCGGCCGAGAGGTGGCGATCAAGGTGCTCCCGGAAAATCTCGCCGACGATCCCTCCGCGCTCGCCCGGTTCGAGCGCGAAGCGCGCGCGATCGCGGCGCTGTCTCATCCGAATCTTCTCGCGATCTACGACTTCGGCGCCGACGGCGGAGTCTCCTTCGCGGTGACGGAGCTCCTCCACGGCGAAACCCTCCGCGGCGCGCTCGCGCCGGGCCCGCTCCCCTGGAGGCGCGCGGCCGACATCGGCGCGAGTCTCGCCGAGGGCCTCGCCGCGGCGCACTCCCGTGGGATCGTCCACCGGGATCTGAAACCGGACAACGTCTTCGTCACCTCGGAGGGCCGCATCAAGATCCTCGACTTCGGGCTCGCGAGGTGGGTCGAGCAGGAGTCCCCCGGCGATGCGACCGCGGCGCCGACGACGCCCGATCCCACGCGGCCCGGAACGGTCCTCGGAACGGTCGGGTACATGGCTCCCGAGCAGGTGCGCGGCGAGACCGCCGACGCGCGGAGCGACATCTTCGCGTTCGGCTGCGTTCTCCACGAGATGCTCGCGGGCCGGCCCGCGTTCACGGGCTCGAGCGCGTTCGAGAGGATGGCCGCGATCCTTCGCGACGAGCCGCCGCGCCCTTCGCTCGTGAGCCCGGACGTGCCGGCGGAGCTCGAGCGCCTCCTCGCCCGCTGCCTCGAGAAGAGCGCCGCGAAGCGCCCGGCGTCGGCGGCGGAGCTCGCCCCGCTCCTTCGGGATCTCGCTTCCGCCGGCGCGACCGACCCGACGATCGTGGCGGGGACTCCGGTGCGCGTGCCGGCGAAACGCCCGTCCCGGTCGAAGTCGCTCGCGGTCCTCCCGTTCTCGAATCCGGGCGGGGATCCGGAGATGGAGTACTTGAGCGAAGGGATCACGGAAAGTCTCATCAACGATCTCGCACAGCTCCGCCGCCTCCGGGTCATGGCGACGAGCACGATGTTCCGCTTCAAGGGGGACGCCGATCCGCAGGAGGTTGGCCGGCAGCTCGGGGTGGGGACGGTTCTCTCGGGCCGGGTCACGCCGCGCGGACCGACGCTCGCCATCAGCGTCGAGCTCGTGGACGCATCCAACGGCTTCCGGCTCTGGGGAGCGCGCTACGACCGGCCGATCGGCGACCTCCTTGCCGTACAGGCGGAGATCGCGCGGGAGATCTCCTCGAACCTGAAGGTCACCCTCGAGCCGGAGCACAAGAAACGCCTCGCGAAGCGCTACACCGCGGACCGCGAGGCGTACCCCCTCTATCTGAAAGGCCGCTTCCACTGGAACAAGAGCACGGTGCCGAGTATCCGGAAGGCGATCGAGTACTTCGATCAGGCGATCGAGAAGGACCCCGCCTACGCGCTCGCGTGGGCGGGGCTCTCCGACTGCTGGGCCGCGCTCGCGATGGACCGGTTCGCCGCGGTCCCTCCGCGGGAAGGGCTCCCGAAGGCAAAAGACGCGGCGCGGAAAGCGCTGGAGATCGACGACCGCCTCGCGGAAGCGCACGCGTCCCTCGCTTACGCGGAGGTGCTCGACTGGGAGTGGGCGAAGGCGGAGAAGGAATTCCGGCGGGCGATCAAGCTCGACCCGGAATACGCGCTCGCGCACCGCTTCTACGGATTCCTGCTCGGCTCGCTCGGGCGGTTCGAGGAGGCGATCGCCGAGTACGAGCGCGCGCTCGTGATCGATCCGCTGTCTCTCATCATCAACGGCGACTACGGCTGGGCGTTCTACTGCGCGCGCCGCTACGACGAAGCGATCGAGCAGCTTCGCCGGACGATCGAGATGGACGCTGCCTTCCCGCAGACGTACCTCTGGCTCGGCCTCGCCTACCAGGGAGCCGGCCGGCTGACCGAGTCGGCCGAGGCGTTCGCCGAGGGCGCGCGGCTGACCAACGGAAGCCCGACGATGCTCGCGGGTCTCGCGCTGGCGCGCGCGCAGGCCGGCGATACGACGGACGCCGAACGAATCCTCGCCGACATGAAGGAACGCGCGAAGACCGGCTACGTGCCCATGGTTGCGATGGTCCAGCTGCACGTGGCCCTCGGCGACATCGACGGAACATTCGAGTGGCTCGACAAGGCGTTCGCGTACCGTGCGAGCTTCCTCGTCCCGATGAAGGTCTACCCGTTCCTCGACCCGATCCGCGACGACCCCCGGTTCCGCGAGATGCTCCGCGCCGCCGGCCACGCCGCGTAGGTCGGGGTCAGGCGTGTATTTTGGTCGTTTCGAGACCCGCTCGTCGGCTTTCCGATTCCAATAACGCCAAACTACACGCCTGACCCCAGGCAGGACTGCGCGCGACCTTCCGCCTCGCGCTCGAAGGAGATCGCGAGATACGCGGTTCGGTGGTCGAGGCCGTCGAAGCGGCCGCGCAGGTATTCGCCCACGTAGCGCCCGAGGAATGCCGCGGCGCCGAGCCTGCGGTATTGCGCGACGTGGGCGAGCTCGTGGGCCAGAAGGCGAAACGCGTCCCCGGCCGCGTCTTCCACGCACGCCGCGCCCGCCCGCGAGAGAAAGACGCGCCGCCCGAAGACGATGGCGCTCGCGCCCGCGAGAGAGGTCAACAGTCTCGCGAGCCGGCCGCTGTGGAAACGGGCGCGTTCGAGTTCAGAGGGAAACTCCGGGCGGAGTTGTCCGGCGAGGGTCGGCGGGAGCCCGCGGCGGCTCGAGGGGCTACGAGCCGGCGAGGGTCCTCCGCAGGGACGCGATCTGCTTCAGCTCGACGTCGTACGCGACCTGGCCCGAGAGGACGAGCTCGTTCCAGGAGTCCACGGGCGCGCCGTTCGCCTGCGCGGGGCGGAAAGCCCACGACGACATCGCGCGGCGAAGGTAGCCGATCAGGACCGGGTCGCTCGCCTCGAGCGGCACGGCCTTCTCGACGATGCCATTGGACTTCACCTTGACCCAGAACTTCGCCGAGAACGGACCCTTGTAGGAATCCGCGTCCCACGGCGTCTTCGTCGGCATGGGCGGGGAGTCGAGCGTCTCGAGCGGGACCGTTCCGTCGGTCAAAGGCGCCTTCCGGCCCTCGAGCCAGACCTCGTCCGACGGCCACAGGAGCGGCCGGGGAACGGGCGTCGCGGGGGTGATCGGGGTGAGCACGCCCTGAACGGATCGGGGCGCGTCGATCTCGACCTCCAGGTCGAGCCGGAGCGAGCCCCACGTCTCGACGGCCTCCGCGCCCTTGCGGCCGGGCTCGAACGTCCAGCGCGCGAGCGACCTCTGCCCTTCGTCGGCGAGCGAGGGGATCGGATCGCGTTCCGGGCGGGATCCCATCGGCCGGCCCGCCCGGTCCACCCGGACCGACACGAACTTCGCCGCGGTCGCGATCGCGTCGACGAACGTCAGCTTCGGAGGCAGCGCGGCCGGCGTCTGCGCGACGATCCCGAACGGGTTCGCTCCGGGCGCCTCGAGGATCGCGACCACCGCGGAATCGCTCACGCGCGCCGGCGGCGCGGGCGTCGGAGTGGGGACCGCCACCAGAAGGACGGGCGTCGGCGCCGGCGCGGGCGCACCGGGCACGCCGGGCGGCGGGGGCGGAGAGAGCGGCTCCGACTCCACGCGGGGAGGCTCCGACGCCGGGGTCGGCGTGGGCGTCGGCGTCGCCTCCGGCTCCTGGGCGTTCGCAGAGCCGCCCAGGAGGACGAGCGCGACACAGAGGGCCGGAAGGAGAGGGAAAAAGCGTCTCATCGAAATGCGCCGCGAAGTATAGCGAAAGGTGACCGGCGTCACATCGCAACGGTTCCCCGGGCGCGGGCGCCTCAGTGCTTCGCGTTCAACCAGTCGTCCCCCGACCCGACGTCCACCGCGAGGCGGACGGCGAGGTCCGCGGCTCCTTCCATGACGCGCCGGACGAGGGCGGAGAGCTCGGCGACCTCCTCTTCGGGCGCTTCGAGGACGAGCTCGTCGTGCACCTGGAGGAGGAGCCGGGCCTTCGATCCCGATTCGGCAAGCGCGCGATCGAGGCGCACCATCGCGATCTTGATGATGTCCGCCGCGGAGCCCTGGAACGGCGCGTTCAGCGCCATCCGCTCGGCGTTCCCCCGCACCATGCCGTTGGATGCGAGGATGTCGGGGATCGGCCGCACGCGTCCGAAGATCGTCCGGACCTCCTTCACGCGCCGCGCCTCCTCCAGGATCCCGTCGAGGTAACCGCGGACGCGCGGGAACTGGTTGAAGTACGACTCGATGTAGGTCTTCGCCTCCGAAGTCGAGACCCCGAGGTCCTTGCCGAGCGTGAAGGCCGCCATGCCGTAGAGGAGCGCGAAGTTGATCCGCTTCGCGGCGAACCGCATCTCCTGGCTCACGAGATCGGGCGCCACGCCGAAAATCTTCGCGGCGGTCGCGCGGTGAATGTCGTCTCCCCGCTCGAACCCGGAAATGAGCGCCTGGTCCCCGGAGAGGTGCGCGAGGATGCGGAGCTCGATCTGCGAGTAGTCCGCGATCACGAGCTTGTGCCCGGGCGGCGCCACGAAAGCCCTGCGGATCTCGCGTCCGGCGGCGGTCCGGATCGGGATGTTCTGCAGGTTCGGGTCGGAGGAAGAAAGCCGCCCGGTCGCCGCGACCGTCTGGTGGAACGAGGAGTGAACGCGCGACGCTCCATCGGCGAGCTGCGGGAGCGCGTCGACGTAAGTCCCCTTGAGCTTCGAGATCTCGCGGTACTCGATCACGAGCTTCGCGATCGGGAACCCGGCCTCGGCGAGGTCGTTCAACACCTCGATGCCGGTGGACGAGACCCGCGTCTTCGCGGTCTTCCGGCCGACGGGGAGCTTCATCTTCTCGAAAAGGACCTGTCCGAGCTTGACGGGCGAGTTGACGTTGAACTGCTCGCCCGACTCGGCCCAGATCTTTTCCTCCAGGGCGCGCAGGTCACGGTCCATGCGCACGGACATTCCCTCGAGGTACGGGATGTCGACGGCGATCCCGGCGATCTCCATGCGCGCGAGCACGGGCGTGAGCGGCCGCTCGATCTCGCGGTAGATCTTCTCGAGCTCCGGGCGCTTCTCCATTTCCGGGCGCAGCCGCTCCGCCAGCCGCAGGGTGCCGGACGCCCGCTCGCCGAGCCAGCGGTCGGCGGTCTCGACCGCGTACCCCTCCGGCAGCCCGCAGGAAACGATCCCGGCCTCCTTGTCCGGCGTCACCCGGAGCCCCATCCGCTGGAAGGCCATCACCTCGAAGTCGGAGCTGCCCATGCCGGGCGAGAGGACGTACTGGGCGAGGCAGACGTCGAAGACGTCGGCCGCGACGGCGGTCCCCTCCCGCGCGAGGAGGGCATCGAGCGGCTTCGCGTCGGCGATCGTGACGGGCCGGCCGGCCCGATCGAGCGCGCGCCACCGCGCGACGACCGCGGCCGCGGGCTCTTCGGCGATCTCGACGTTCTCGCCATCGGACACGGCGAGCAATACCTGGTCCTTCGCGCGGAGGACCGCCACGCCGAGCGGACCCGACGGATCGACACCGAATGGCTCGCCCGGACGCCGGCGCGTCGAGACGACGTCGGCGCGCACCGCCGACTGGTCGTGGATCTCCGCCGCGAGCGAGTGGAACTCGAGCTCGACGAACAGCTCCTTCAGCCGCGCCGAGTCGGCGGTCGTGCACTTCAGGGTGTCCGGCGCGAACGGGATGTCGAGGTCGGTCGGGATCTCGACGAGCTTGCGGGAGATGAGCGCGTCTTCCTTGTGCTCGCGGAGGCTCTCGCCCACTTTTCCTTTCACCTCGGCGGCGCGCTCGAGGAGCGTCGTCAGGTCTCCGAACTCGGCGATCCACTTCTTCGCCGTGACTTCGCCGACGCGCGGTACGCCCGGGATGTTGTCGACGCTGTCTCCCATGAGCGCGAGCACGTCCGCGACGCGATCGGGCGCGACCCCGAAGAACTCGCGCACGCCGGCCTCGTCGAGGAACTTCTCGCGCCCCGTGTGGAAGACGCGCACGCGCGGGCCGACGAGCTGCAGCATGTCCTTGTCGGCCGTCACGATGACGACGTCGAAGCCCATCGTGGAGGCCTTCTTCGAGAGAGTGCCGATCACGTCGTCCGCCTCGTAGCCGGCGAGCTCGAGGACGGGGATCCCGTACGCGTCGAGGATCTGGCGGATCGCCGGGAGCTGGACCCGGAGGTCGTCCGCCATCGGCTGGCGGTTTGCCTTGTACTCCGCGTAGGCCTCGTGGCGCACCGTCCGCTCCGGCCCGTCCCACGCGACCGCGAGGTAGTCCGGCGTGTGCTCGCGGAGCATCTTGCGGAGCATCGTCACGAAGCCGTAGATGGCGTTCGTCGGGCGGCCGGCCGACGTCGAGAGCCGCTGGATCGCGTGGTAAGCCCGGTGGATGTTGGACATCGCGTCCACCAGGTAGAGCTTCGGGGCGTTCTCAGCCATGCGGCCGGATTCTAGGGGAGGCCTATGGGGTCTGACCCCGCAGGGGTCAGATCCCTCCCCGCTGACAACGAACGGAGGCTGAACCCCTTTCGACCTCAGAAACCCAATGGAATTGCGCCTTTCGTGGGAGCACCGCCGACCTCAAGCGACGGATCCGGCGCCGCCGGAAGGCCTAAACGAAGCGGCTGGAGTTGGTTGAGACCGGGGTCGACCGAACGCAAAAAAAAACCGCGCGGACCTTTTGGGTGCCGCGCGATTCAATAGAAGAAGAGTAACA